>NZ_JAGMUE010000768.1:0-569 GCF_019049165.1 Streptomyces sp. AC627_RSS907 | reverse complement strand
TGGACATACGCATCTTCCCCGAGCCCCAGCAGGGGGCCAGCTACGACACCCTTCTCACCGTTGCCAATGCCACCGAAGACCTGGGCTTCGACGCCTTCTTCCGCTCCGACCACTACCTGCGCATGGGCAGCGTCGACGGGCTGCCGGGCCCCACCGACGCCTGGATCACCCTGGCCGGTCTCGCCCGTGAGACCAGCCGCATCCGTCTCGGCACCCTGATGACCGCGGGCACCTTCCGACTCCCCGGCGTGCTGGCCATCCAGGTCGCCCAGGTGGACCAGATGTCCGGCGGACGGGTCGAGCTCGGCCTCGGCTCCGGATGGTTCGAAGAAGAACACCGCGCCTACGGCATCCCCTTCCCCAAGGAGAAGTTCGCGCGCCTCGAGGAGCAACTGGAGATCGTCACCGGCCTGTGGAACACGCCCCTCGGCCAGACGTACACCCACAACGGAACGCACTACCAGCTCACCGACTCGCCCGCCCTCCCCAAGCCCACCCAGTCGAAGGTGCCGGTCCTCATCGGCGGCCACGGCGCGGTGCGCACCCCGCGCCTGGCCGCGCGGTACGGG
>NZ_JAGMUE010000767.1:0-659 GCF_019049165.1 Streptomyces sp. AC627_RSS907 | reverse complement strand
CGCTTATCGTTGATGACCGTGTGCAGACACCCCTCCAAGCGCGTGAGCTGGGGGAGATGGTAACCGTCTACAGCCCCCGTCTTGGGCGGGAGCTACGCCGATACGCAGCTGACCGACCGTTGATGCTCGCATCCGAACTTTTTTCGGCCAGTAGCCTCCTGGACTCCGATCGCGCCATTACAGACCCTGATCGACCCGACGGGCGGGTCCGAGTCCTCGACAACACTGTGGTAGGCGAAGACTGGGCGCATGTGTCCACCCCCGCTTCCGAAGCAGACGGCTCGCGGACACACCGCACCGCGCTCTATGGCTTCAAGGGCGGGGTGGGGCGGAGCACGGCTACTGCTGTTCTCGCACGACACCTGACCGACCAGGGATACATCGTGCTCGTCATAGATCTGGACCTGGAATCACCGGGAGTAGGCCCCTTGGTTGCAGAGGGAGCTGAATTGCCCCTTCATGGTGTTGTCGACCAACTAGTTGAGTCGGCTGTCGACAACGCGGAGGGGCTGGACTACGTGGTTCGATCAGGGTACGCCCCCCGTCGCGGCAGAGGCGAGCTGTGGCTGGCGCCCGCCCGGGGTCGCGGCAGGCAGGGGGCGCCCTACGCCTACGTGGATAAGCTGAATCGCGGTTACACAGATGTCCCCGGTGCCAAC
>NZ_JAGMUE010000766.1:0-795 GCF_019049165.1 Streptomyces sp. AC627_RSS907 | reverse complement strand
CGACGCAGCGGGGTGGGCCGCCGCCACCGGTCAGCACGTGCGCCGTCGCGTACCCGACCAGCGCGAGGAGGACCGCGCACGCCACCCCGGCGCGCGCCCGCCGGGCGCGGTTGCGGAGGAAGGGGAGGGACACGCGTCACACCGTACTGGAGTGCGTGCGCCCGCCACGGGAGGGGCCACGGGCCCGGCAGACCGCCGGCCGCTCCCCGTCTCCCCCTGTCACGCACGGGCGCGCGCACGCGAGCGGGGGCCGGATCGCGGGGCGTGGGCGCGCTGGGCCGGCCGGCGCGGCACCCCGTAGGGTCACACTCATGGAGCATGAGCACCCCGTACTTGACCTGTCCGTGGACGCCGCCGAGCTGACCGCCCGCCTCGTCGACTTCGCCTCGGTGAGCGGCGAGGAGAAGCCGCTGGCCGACGCCATCGAGCGCGCGCTGCGCGACCTGCCGCACCTGCGGGTGGACCGGGACGGGAACGCCATGGTCGCGCGGACCGACCTCGGCCGCGCCGAGCGCGTCGTGCTCGCCGGCCACATCGACACCGTGCCGATCGCCGACAACGTGCCCTCGCGCCTGACCGAGACCGCCGACGGCGAGAAGCTGCTGTGGGGTTGCGGCAGCTCCGACATGAAGTCGGGCGTGGCCGTGCAGTTGCGGATCGCGGCCACGGTGCCCGAGCCCAACCGCGACCTGACGTTCGTCTTCTACGACAACGAGGAGGTCGCCGCCGAGCTGAACGGCCTGCGGCGGCTGGCCGAGCGACACCGGGACTGGCTGGCGGGCGACTTCGCGGTGC
>NZ_JAGMUE010000765.1:0-575 GCF_019049165.1 Streptomyces sp. AC627_RSS907 | reverse complement strand
CCCCTACGCGCCACGGCTGTGAGCCCACGGCGCACCCCGACCATTGACAGCACCAGCCGCGCGGGCGGTGCACGACGTAAGGAACGGCAGGTGGGCACGGTGTTGGTGAAGGCATGGGGCGTGTACGGACCGCAGGGGGACTCGCTGCTCCTGCAAGAGGCGTTGCACCGCGCGTCCGTGCCCAGCGGCGCGCACGCGTTGGACGTGTGCACCGGCACCGGGCTGATCGCGCTGACGGCGGCCAGACTGGGCGCGGTGCGCGTGCGCGCCGTGGACACCTGCTACCGCGCCGTGCTGACGGCCCGCTGCAACGCGTGGCTGAACAGGCTGCCCGTCCACGTCGAGCACGGCGACTTCCGCTCCTGCCTGACGCACCGCCAGCGCTACGACGTGATCACGGCCAACCCGCCGTACGTCCCCTGCCCCGTGGACGCCGACCACGAGCGGGGGCGGGCCCGGGCCTGGAACGCGGGTCTGGACGGCCGGCGTTACCTGGACCAACTCTGCGCCATGGCACCGCACCTGCTGACCGCGGAGGGCATGCTGCTCATCGTCCACTCCGCGCTGTGCGGCCC
>NZ_JAGMUE010000764.1:0-600 GCF_019049165.1 Streptomyces sp. AC627_RSS907 | reverse complement strand
GACCCGGCACATCGCGCTCGGCACCCACGCCAACAAGCACGGCCAGGTCATCGGCGCGGGTGTCGGCGGCGGCTACGCCACCTTCCCGGGCGTGGTCGGTACGGCGGTGAGCAAGGTCTGCGACCTGGAGATCGCCCGCACCGGGCTCCTCGAAGAGCAGGCGCGGTCGGTGGGGCTCCAGTTCGTCACGGCCACCATCGAGTCCACGAGCCGCGCCGGCTACTACCCGGGGGCTCGCCCGATGACCGTGAAGATGCTCGCCGAGCGTCGCACGGGGCGGCTGCTCGGCGTCCAGATCGTCGGCCGCGAGGGCGCCGGCAAGCGGGTGGATGTCGCGGCGGTCGCGCTGACCGCGGGCATGACGGTCGAGCAGATGACCGCCCTCGACCTCGGGTACGCGCCGCCGTTCTCGCCCGTCTGGGACCCGGTCCTGGTCGCGGCCCGCAAGGCGACGGCCCAGGTGGCCCGGGACATCGAGCAGGCCGCCGGCGGGCGCTGACCGGCTCGCCGGATCGCTCGGCCCGGCTCGTCGCGTCCAACGGGGCGCGCCGGGTCGGGCCCGGCCCCCTGCGGCCGACCGGCGGCCGGCCTGGACTGGGC
>NZ_JAGMUE010000763.1:0-880 GCF_019049165.1 Streptomyces sp. AC627_RSS907 | reverse complement strand
GTCCAACAGGCCGGCCGCGGCCAGCAGGTGCGCGCCCACGCACACGGAGGCGACCCGGTGGGCGCGGGCGGCCAGCACCCGGACCCATTCCACCAGGCGCGGGTCGACGAGCGGATGGACGCGGCGTTCGGCGTCGACCTCCACCGCGCCGGGCACGATGAGCGTGTCGACGGCCCCGGCGGCGGCCTCGGCGAAGGTGGTGTCGGGCAGGACGCGCACCCCGGCGCCGGTGGTGACCGGGTCCGTGGTCGCGGCGGCGAGCAGCACCCGGTAGCCCGCGGCCTCCTCGGTCTCGCGCAGGGCCAGCGAGAACACCTCCGGCGGCCCGGTGACGTCGAGCAGGTCGACGCCGTCGAAGAGCATGATGACGACGAGACGGCGGACGGTGTCCGGCACGGGTCCCCCAGGGGTGTGGGCAGGGCGCTGTGGCATGTCGGTATCTGCGGGTGAGACGTCATTGCCGACATCGGTGGCCGGCTCCTAGTTTTACCCGTATGGCCCACTCACCGTTCGGGCCGCCCCTCCACCCGCATGCCGAAGGCGGTACACCCATGCCCAGAACCACCCTGCGCGAGCTCAACGGCCTCGACCAGACGCCCGCGATCCTCGGCGAGGCCGCGCTGGTCCTCATCGACCTCCAGAACACCTACACCCGCGGCGTCATGGAACTCGACGGCTGGCAGCCCTCGCTGGACGCCGCCGCGCGACTGCTGTCCCGGGCCCGCCGGGAGGGCGCGCGGGTCGTGCACGTGATCAACGACGGCGGCCCGGGCACCCCGTACGACATCGATGCCGAGGTCGGGCGGATCCACCCGGACGTCGCCCCGCTCGACGGGGAGCCGGTGGTGGTCAAGCGGGTCCCGAACGCGTTCGTGGACAC
>NZ_JAGMUE010000762.1:0-666 GCF_019049165.1 Streptomyces sp. AC627_RSS907 | reverse complement strand
GAACTGCGCGGCGTCCGCTTCGGGTACGAGACGGGACGCGAGGTACTGCGGGGCATCGACCTGGTGCTCGAACCGGGCACGGTCACCGCGCTCGTCGGCCCCTCGGGCAGCGGCAAGTCCACGCTGGTCCAGTTGCTGCCCCGGTTCTTCGACCCCACAGCGGGTTCGGTCACCATCGGCGGCGTCGACCTGCGCGATCTCGGCGGCGGGCACCTCCATGAGACGGTCTCCTTCGTCTTCCAGGACGTACGGCTGCTGCGCGCGTCGGTCGCGGACAACATCGCCCTGGCGGTGCCACACGCCGATCGCGAGGCCGTGGAACGCGCCGCCCGCCTCGCGCACATCCACGACCGCGTCCTCGAGCTGCCCCGCGGTTACGAGTCGGTGATCGGCGAAGACGCGGGACTCTCCGGCGGCGAGGCACAGCGGATCTCGCTGGCCCGCGCGCTCCTGGCCGACACACCCGTGCTGGTGCTCGACGAGGCGACCGCCTTCGCCGACCCGCGGACCGAACAGGCTGTTCACCGGGCCCTCGCGACCCTGAGGGGCGGCCGGACGATCCTGGTCATCGCCCACCGCCCGGAGACGATCAGAGACGCCGACACCGTCGTCATGCTGGACGACGGGGCGATCGTCGAACGGGGCGCGCCCGCGGAACTCCTCGCG
>NZ_JAGMUE010000761.1:0-800 GCF_019049165.1 Streptomyces sp. AC627_RSS907 | reverse complement strand
CGGCGAGCCCGGGCCGCTGCTCGGCCGGCGGCACGACCAGCGCGAACGCGCGAGCATCGGCCAGGTAGTCGTCGGCGATGCGGCAGTGCATCTCGGGCGGGCACGGCGCGAACCACCGCACGATGTGCTGGCGGTGCTCCTCGGCCAGCTCCAGCGCCAGTTCCCCGTCGGGCGCCACGCCCTGGTCGAACGCGTCGAGCAGCCGCTTCCGCCACTCGGCCGCCTCCGCCATCAAGTGCCGCCAGTCCTCCTTGGTGTGCTCGGCGGCGCGGGCCATCGCCTGCTGGTAACCCTCGCTCGCGCCCCACTTCAGGTGCGCCTCGGTGGCGTAACTCAGGTCGAACGCCACCTCCCCGAACACCTCGAAGCGCTCGCGCGGGGAGAGCTGGACGCCCGTGCGCCGCACCTCCATGGCCCGCTCGGCGACCTCGACCAGCCGCCGCAACGCGGTGATCTGCGCGGTGAGTTCGCGGTGTCGGGTACGGAGCGCGTCGAGCGCGTTGGCCTGCGGGTCGCGCAGGATGGCGGCGATCTCGTCGAGGGGGAAGCCGAGTTCGCGGTAGAAGAGGATCTGTTGGAGGCGGGCCAGGTCGGCGTCGCCGTAGAGTCGGTAGCCGGCCGGGCTGCGCTCGCTCGGCGTCAGCAGCCCCGCCTTGTCGTAGTAGTGCAGGGTGCGCACCGTGACCCCCGCGAAGCCGGCGACCTGCCCGACTGAATAGCTCATGGTGGTGACCTCCCGTTGGGGAAAAGCCTGGAGCCTGACGCGAGGTGAGGGTCAACCGGGACCCGAACCCGCCCCC
>NZ_JAGMUE010000760.1:0-592 GCF_019049165.1 Streptomyces sp. AC627_RSS907 | reverse complement strand
GCACCACGCGGGCGGCGATGATGTTGGGCATCAGGCCGGGGTACGAGTCCTCGCTGGTCGGCGGGGTCAGGGCGCGCACGGCGTCGCCGAGCAGCGCGGGCGGAAGGCCGGCCGGGTCGGTGAGCTTGGCGGTGAGGTCGTCCAGATAGCAGCGCAGGTCGTGGGCGAGCGCGGAGCGGGTGGGCCCGGTGTGCCCGACGAACACGCCGGTGCGGGCGCGCAGCGCGGCGTCCGACAGCCAGTCGCCGGCGAGTTCGTCGGCGCACCGCAGGGCCATCACCTGGCTGCGGTCGAGCGCCGCCAGCGCGGACGGCGCGAGGCGCGCCTCGACCGGCGAGGGCATCGGGTAGGCGTCGCCGAAGGTGGCGGGCCAGTCGGGGGCGCCCCCGGCCAGCCAGCGCCGGACGCGCGTGGCGTCCGGCAGGTCCGGCAGGTGGGTGCCGGTGGCCACGACGACCACGGGGTCGTACGCCCCGTCGGGCGAGACCGGGGCGCACGCGCCGGAGGATGTTCCGTCAGCCGCCACGGCGCGCGGGCCGGCGGTGGCGAGGGGGGCCGCGTCGGCGGCGGGCCGGTCCGTACGGGTGTCCGG
>NZ_JAGMUE010000759.1:0-831 GCF_019049165.1 Streptomyces sp. AC627_RSS907 | reverse complement strand
CCGGTTGGCCGTGCAGTTGGGCCGCTTCAACCGCCACGAGATCGCCCGACAGCTACGCATATGGACCGATGAGGCCACCCGCATCGAGCGGGTGCTGAGCCTGCTGTGCCTGCTGCACCCCACCCCGGGCGACGCCGAACTGCTCGTCCCGGTGAGCCCCGACGCGGCGGCCGTGGAGCTGGTGGGGTCGGCCGAGAACCAGATCCGCGACCTCCAGCACGCCGTGACCGAGGTGCGGGCCCAGATGCTGTCGCTCACCCCCGCCTACTACGACGGCCGTCGCGAACGCAATCGCATGGAGGCGTTCGACGTCGTCTCGGACGTCGCCACCGTGCAGTCGCTCCTCGACGAGCTGAGCGAACGCTGTCGCAGCGAGGTGCTCACCGTGCAGCCGGGCGGTGCCCGGCCGGCCCACATCCTCACCGCGGCCCGCAAGGTCTCGCTCGGGATACTCGACCGTGGGGTGCGCATGCGCACCGTCTACCAGCACACCGCGCGCTCCGACCTGGCGACCCGGGCGTTCGTCCGTGAGCTGATCGAGCACGGCGGCGAGCTGCGCACCAGCGAGGAAGTCATCGACCGGATGATCATTTACGACCGGGAGGTCGTCTTCCTGCCCGAGCACAAGCCCGTGGGGCGCGAACCGGGCGCGGCCATCGTGCGCGAGCCGACGCTCGTGGCCTTCCTCTGCTCGGTCTTCGAGCACCTGTGGCGCGGGGCGACCCCCTTCCACCTGGGCAGTGTCGAGTCCGACCCGGTGACCGACGACCTCAAGCGGTCCATCGTGCGGCTGATGGCGGAGGGCTACAAGGACGAGATGGTGGCCAGGCG
>NZ_JAGMUE010000078.1:0-25990 GCF_019049165.1 Streptomyces sp. AC627_RSS907 | reverse complement strand
GATCACCACCCCCACCGGCAGCCCCCCGGCAGACACCTCACCTCACCGCGCCGTCGCCGAAACCCGCTCCGCCTCGATCCGCTGGTCCACCACATCCGCCCCCGCCTGGTCCAGATGCCGGCACAGCACCACCGACCCCCCACTCGCCAACGGCCCGTACAGCCCCGCGCTCAACCCTTCCCACGTGTCGTACGGCAGCCCCGACAGAATCCGCGCCCCCGGCCCCGTCAGCCCGAGCCCGGACGCCTCCGCCCGCGCCCGCTCCACGACCTCCGCCCCGCTGAACTCCCGCCCGGCCACGATCAGCGCGGGCGCCTCAGGATCCACCGGCGCGTAGGGTACGAACCGGTCGCCCTGCCCCGGCACCTCCACCGCGTAGTCGGCGAAGCCCTCCGGCGGCCGTGGCGCGAACCGGCCCCCGAGCGGGCGCAGCGCCAGCGCGATCCGCGCACCCGAGCACGCCCGCGCCGCCTCCAACGACTCGGGCTCCGGCCCGCTCACCACCACGTCGGCCATGGCCGGATCCCCCGCCACGTCGGCGACGACACCCACCGACGCGCACGCCAGCAGCCACACCGCCGTCTGCCAGTGCGCGGGCAGCAGCAGCGCGACCCGGTCGCCGGGCTCGACGGACAACTCGTCCTGAAGCAGGTTCGCGGTCTTGGCCACCCAATTGGCGAAGGTGGCCACGGACAGTTCGACGCGTTCGCCGGTGGCGTCGTCGTAGAAGGTCACCAGGGGGCGTCCCGGGTCCGCGGCGAGCGCGGAACTCAGCAGGTCGGCAGGGGTGCGGTCGGTCGCGTTCACCCGCGCAAGCGTACGCGGGCCCACGGACGCGCGCCGAGCGGACGGCGTACCGCACCACCACCGGATCGGAGGAAAACGACTACGGTACGTCAGGTCCCCAATGGACATATTTGTCTGACGATGTCCAGGATCAGGGGCATGCGTGGATTCCTTGCTTCCTCGATCGGTGTCACCTGCGCGGCAGCTCTGGCCGTCCCGCTCGCCCCGCCCGTGGCGGCGGCCACCTCCGCGGCCCCGACCACGAACACGACCACGACAGAGGCGCGGCCGGAGGCGTACGTTCCCGGCAGCACCCAGTCGCTGCCCCTCGCGCCCCTCGTCCGCGACCGCACCCCCGACGCCGCCGAACAGGGCGTCCCCCGACGCGCCGTACGGCACTTCTCGCTGGTCGGCGTCGTCTGGGACGACCCCGCCACCGAACTCCACGGGCGCGTCCAGGTCCGTACGCGCGCCGCCGCCACCGGCACCTGGTCCGGCTGGCAGGAACTGGAGACCCACACCGCCGACCACGCAGCCGACCCGGACACCCCCGAGAGCACCTCGGGCCGTGTCCGGGGCGCCACCGCGCCCCTGTGGGTGGGCGAATCCGACGGGGTGGAAGTACGGGTGCGGGCGGAGAGCACCCCCGGGACCGCCGCCCGGCCCCCCGGGACCGCCGCCCGAGCTCCCGAGGCCACCGCCCGCGCCCCCGAGGCCACCACCCGCGCCCCCGGCGCCCACCGAGCCGGCCCGGCCGCGTCCCCGCTCCCCACCGGCCTGCGCCTGGAACTCGTCGACCCCGGCAAGGGCACCCCGCCCACGGCGGCCCCGGGCCCGGGCGAGGGCCCCCGCACCGCCGGCACGGCCACCGAGATCCCCGCCCTCGACCGTGCCCGGACCGCGGCGGAACTCCTCGCCTCCGAGGCCGCCGACGCGCTGACCGCACAGCAGAAGGCCAAGCCGTACGTCGGCCCCCGCCCGAAAATCACCACCCGCCGGGGTTGGGGCGCCGACGAGAAGCTGCGCGAGAGGAAGCTCGTGTACACCAAGAAGGTCAAGGCGGCCTTCGTGCACCATTCGGCCACGGGCAACAACTACCGCTGCTCGCAGGCCCCGTCCGTCATTCGCAGTATCTACCGCTACCACGTCAAGAGCATGGGCTGGCGTGACATCGGCTACAACTTCCTCATCGACAAGTGCGGAAAGATTTACGAGGGGCGGGCCGGAGGCGTGTCCAAGGCGGTACTGGGCGCGCACACCCTGGGGTTCAACTCCAACAGCATGGGAATCGCCGTCCTCGGCACGTACAGCTCCAAGAAGCCGTCGTCCGCCGCCGTCAAGGCGATCGCCCGGCTCACCGCGTGGAAGCTCGGTCTCTACGGCATGAACCCGCGCGGAAAGACATACCTGAAGTCCGGTGGTGGCAATCTCTACCGAAAAGGTAAGAAGGTACGACTGAACGTCATCTCCGGTCACCGCGACGGCTTCGCCACGAGCTGCCCCGGCAAGAAGCTCTACGCCAAGCTCCGCTCGGCGCGCTCGACGGCGGCCAAGTACCAGGGCCGCTGACGGCGGGACACCGCACGGCCACCGAAGGCGCCAGGGAACGGTCTGCATACACTGGCCGGCCGAAAGACAGTTCGGCCGGTCCCGGCAGGAAGCAGAGACGACAGGTGACAGAAGCGATCCTCCTGGTCGGCGGCAAGGGTACGCGGCTGCGTCCGCTCACCGTGCACACCCCGAAGCCCATGGTCAGGGCGGCGGGAGTGCCGTTCCTCACGCATCAGCTGGCGCGGGCGAAAGCGGCGGGCGTCGACCACATCGTGCTCGCGACGAGCTATCTGGCGGAGGTCTTCGAGCCGTACTTCGGCGACGGCTCGGCCCTGGGCCTCCACCTCGAGTACGTCACGGAGGAAGAGCCGCTCGGCACCGGCGGCGCCATCCGCAACGTGGCCTCCCGGCTGCACTCCGGCCCCGACGAGCCGGTGCTGGTCTTCAACGGCGACATCCTGACCGGTCTGGACATCGGCGCGCTGGTCCGCACCCACGAGTCGACGGGCGCGGACGTCTCCCTGCACCTGACGAAGGTGACCGACCCGAGGGCGTACGGCCTGGTCCCCACGGACGACACGGGCAGAGTGCTCGCCTTCCTGGAGAAGCCCCAGACCCCCGAGGAGATCGTCACCGACCAGATCAACGCGGGGGCGTACGTCTTCCGCCGCTCGGTCATCGACACCATCCCGGCGGGGCGCCCCGTCTCGGTCGAACGCGAGACCTTCCCGGAGCTCCTCGCCACCGGAGCGCACCTCCAGGGCATGGTCGACTCCACGTACTGGCTGGACCTCGGCACCCCGGCGGCCTTCGTACGCGGCTCGGCCGACCTCGTCCTGGGCCGCGCCCCGTCCCCCGCGATACCGGGCCGCTGCGGCGACCGTCTCGTCCTGCCCACGGCGCGGGTCGCGCCCGACGCCAAGCTGGCCGGCGGCACGGTGGTCGGCGAGGGCGCCTTCGTGGCGGAGGGCGCGCGCGTCTTCGGCAGCACGATCCTCCCCGGCGCCGTCATCGAGCCGGGCGCCGTCATCACCGACTCCCTCATCGGCACCCGCGCCCGCGTCGGCACCCGTTCGGTCCTCACCGACACGGTCATAGGGGACGGCGCCGTCATCGGCGCCGACAACGAACTCCGCTCCGGCGCCCGCATCTGGTGCGACGCCCACATCCCCCCGGCCGCCCTGCGCTTCTCCTCGGACGCCTGACAACACACCGCCCGCAGCTACGGACACCCGTGCCGCCCGAGCTGCGGGCGTCGTGCCGCGTAGCTGCGGGCGGCCGTGCCTCCCCCAGTGCCTGAAGGGCCGGGGGGAGGTACTCCCATGGGCGGCGCGGGTGGGCGCAGCGGCACCCCGTGGGCGCCGGGTCGCGCGACCTGCCCCGGCCCACGCTCACGCTCACGCCGGAACAACATCACCCCGGCCCGGTCACAGCCGCTCGATCCCCCGCGGAGCCATCCGCGGCGCCCGCCGAGGCGGCACCCGCCCACTCAACAGCACCAACCGCGCCGCCCGATGCCGCTGCCCGGCGTACGGCTCCAGCAACCGCAGCATCACGGCGTCGTCCGCGTCCCGGTCCCCGCCCAGCGCGAACCCCACGATCCCCGGCAGATGCAGATCCCCCACCGTCACCGCGTCCGGCGCCCCATGACTGCGCTGTACGGTCTCCGCGGACGTCCACGGGCCGATCCCGGACACGACCTCCAGCCGCTCCTGCGCCGCCGCCGGCTCCATCCCGGCCGCCTCCTCCAGCCGCGCGGCGACCCGCACGGCCCGCAGGACCGTCGACGCCCGCTTGTCGTCCACCCCGGCCAGATGCCACTCCCAGGACGGGATCAGCGCCCATGTCCGCGCCGACGGCATGACACACATCCGCCCGGGCGCGGGCCCCGGCGCCGGCTCCCCGAACTTCCGTACGAGCAGCCGCCACGCCTGGTACGCCTCCAGCGTCGTGACCTTCTGCTCCAGGATCGACGGGATCAGCGACTCCAGCACCAGCCCGGTCCGGGTCAGACGCAGCCCCGGCCGCCGGTGCCGGGTCAGCGCCAGCAGCCGGTGCCGCGGCACGAACGCCGACGGGTCGTCCTCGGCGCCCAGCATCCGCGGCAACTGCTCCAGCAGCCACTCCGCCCCCGGCCCCCAGGCCTCGCCCCGTACCTCACCGCCGCGCGCGGTGACCCGCAGCGTGCCCGGCCCGGCGGGTGTCCGGCTGGCCCGCCACACGGACCCGTCGGGCAACGTCCGGAACGTCGGATCACCCGGTCCGCGCCGCAACGGACCGAGGACCAGCCCCAGCTCCAGCGGCCCGTCCGGCACCCAGACCCGTACCTTCCCCGGCGCGGAGGCCTGCCGCGGCACACCGCCCGCGGGTACGGCCGGCTCCCCGCCGCGCACGCTCGTACGCGGGGGCCGGGGAGCGAAACGTCCTGCCACGAAGAAGGCCCCTGGGACATGGGAGGTAAACGAGAGGTCCCTACGAGGGTAGGCGCTCGCCGGAGCGCGTCACCGCACCTCGATGAACGCCCCGGCCTCCCGCTCCGGCCGGGCCTTCGGCTCCTGGGCCGGATGACCGACCGCGACCGCTCCCATCGGGTCCCAGTCGCCCGGCAGCCCCAGCACCTCACGGACGACGTCCCGGCAGAACATCGTCGAGGACACCCACGCCGAACCCAGCCGCTCCCCGGCGAGGGCGACGAGCAGGTTCTGCACGCCCGCGCCGGTGGCGACCACGAACATCTCCCGCTCGGCCCCGTCGCGCCGCGCGTCGCCGTACGTGTGCGAGCCGTCCATGACCAGGCAGGGGACGACGAGGTACGGCGCGCTCCGCAGCACGTCCCCGCGCCGGATCCGCTTGGCGATCGACTCCTCGCTCTTGCCGTCCCGCCGCAGGTCCGCGATCCAGGCGTCCCGCATCGCGTCCAGCAGCCGGGTGCGGGATCCGGCCGACTCCAGCAGCACGAACCGCCACGGCGTGGTGTGGTGCGGCGCCGGTGCCGTCACCGCGGCGGCCACCGCGCGGCGCACGGCACCGGGATCGACCGGCTCGTCCGTGAAGGCCCGTACCGTACGGCGCTGGGTGACCGCCTGGCGTACCGCCTCCGACGTGCCCAGCCGGAACATGTCGTCGCGCGCGCCGCGCACCATCGCCCGCGCGCCCTCGCCGTCGTCCCCGGTCACCACCTGGGGCAGTCCGCGCACGACGGCGACGGGCAGCCCCGCGGCCTTGCCCTTGACCAGGTCGCCCGCGGCGGCGAGCTCGTCGGCGGTGGCGACGACGGTGGCGGCGAGCGGATTGCCGTGCGCGTCCGTGCCGCCGCGCAGGTCGTCGAGGACCCGCACACCGGCGGCGCCGATCGCCACGTCCGTGAGCCCGGCCCGCCAGGGCCGCCCGAACGTGTCGGTGACGACCACGCCGACGTCGACGCCCAGCGCGTCACGCAGACCGTCCCGGATGCCGCGCGCGGAGGCGTCCGGGTCCTCGGGGAGCAGCAGCACCGTCCCGGACGGCGTGTTGGAGGCGTCCACCCCTGCCGCGGCCATGACCAGGCCCTGGCGGTTCTCGACGATGCGCAGCGCGCCCCGCCGGGCCACCACCCGCACGGTCTCCGCGTCGATCGCGGCCTCCCGGTCGGCGGCCCGCACGACCCGGCCCTCGGCCTTGGACACGATCTTGGACGTGACGAGGAGCACGTCGCCGTCGGCCAGCCCGGGCTCGGCCGCCGCGATCAGCTTGGCCAGGTCGTCGCCGGGCCGCACCTCCGGCAGGCCGGGGACGGCCCACACCCGGTAGCCGTCCCGGTGGCCGGGAGCGGGGTCCCGCACATCGTCCCTCACGCCTCCCGCACCTCCTCCGCCAGCGCCAGCGCCTCCCGGGCCATCCGCGCGGTCGCGTCGAGGTCGGTCATCATCAGCGGTACGGCGCGGCAGAGAATGCCGGCCGCCTTCACCCGCGTGACGGACTCCGCGTCGACCGTGTCGACCAGCCACCCGTCGAGCAGTCCCGAGCCGTAGTGCTCGGCGACCGCGGCCGCCGTGGACTCCACGCCGACCGCCGCGAGCATCTTGTCGGCCATCCCGCGCACGGGCGCGTCCCCGACGATCGGGGAGAGGCCCACCACCGGCACCCCGGCGTCGGCGATCGCCTCCCGGATGCCCGGCACGGCGAGGATGGTGCCGACCGAGACGACCGGATTGGAGGGCGGGAAGAGGATCACGTCCGCCTCGGCGATGGCCTCCAGCACGCCGGGCGCCGGCTTGGCCTGCTCCGCGCCGACCGGTACGACCGCCTCGGCGGGCACCGAGGCCCGCAGCCGGACCCAGTACTCCTGGAAGTGGACCGCCTTGCGCTCCCCGGCCCCCTCGCCGGAGCCGCTGTCGGGCAACGTCACGGCGACGTGTGTCTCCACCCGGTCGTCGGTCATCGGGATGAGGCGGACGCCCGGCTTCCAGCGGTCGCACAGCGCCTGCGTCACCGCGCTGAGCGGGTATCCGGCGGCGATCATCTGCGTCCGCACGATGTGCGTGGCGAAGTCGCGGTCGCCGAGGCCGAACCACTCGGGCCCGGCACCGTACGCCGCGAGCTCCTCCTTGAGGTGGAAGGTCTCCTCGGCCCGCCCCCAGCCCTGCTCCTCGTTGATGCCGCCGCCGAGCGTGTACATCACCGTGTCGAGGTCCGGGCAGACCTTCAGCCCGAAGAGGTGGATGTCGTCCCCGGTGTTGCCGATGACCGTGATGTCCGCGTCGGGCGCGGCCTGCTTCAGACCACGCAGGAACCGGGCACCACCGATGCCGCCTGCCAGAACCACAATGCGCATGGTCCACAGTCTTGCAGGCCGGTACGACAGTGCGTCAGCCAGTCGTCACGGCGTCGGCGCCCGCGTCGCGCGGCAGCGCGGTCGAGCACTGCGGGGAGTGCATGGGCATCTCGCTCAGACCCGGGTGGTAGACGTGCAGGCTGACCGCCGGCTCCAGCGCGTCGTTGACCACCTCGTGGACGTATCCCGGGGCGAACACGCGCTGGGCGCCCTCCCGCAACGCGCGCGTGCCGCGCTCCGTGCGCTCGGTCAGCGTGCCGTGCAGGACGGTCAGCACGCCGGAGGAGGGGCCGTGGCCGTGGCGTCCGCTGCCCTGGCCGGGCACCCAGGACAGCAGCCAGACCTCGTAGCCGGGGCCGGTGCGCAGCCGGTGGTACCAGCGGGTGGTGGCGTCGTACCGGACGAGGTGCGCCCACTGGGTGCGGTCGGCGGCGAGGGAACGGGCCAGCCCGGCGAACTCGGCGACCGTGGCCGGGTGCTCGCGCGGTGGCTGCAGGAGGTGGGGGACTTCGAGGATGTCGCCGGCGATCTGGAGGTCGCTGTCGCTGTTCATGGGTGCGGTGGTTCCTCGGCAGAAGAGTGCGGGGAGGGGTGAATGGCGAAGAACGCCCTGGTGGGGCGGGCACAGAGAGACGAGTCGCGTGGACTCGGGACAGCCGGAGCGCGGTCGGCTCAACAGCTGGAACAGCAACAACAGCTACAGCGAGCGCGGGCAGCACCGTGGGACCCGGCGGTGCGGGTCGAGGTGAGCGCCAAGTTCGCGAGCATGCCTCAAGGAGAGCGGTTCACACCGGCACTGTCAACTCGCTGCCGGGGCATGGGACGCGGTTCACCTCATCCGGCTGATCTCGCCGGCGAAAGGTTTGCCCTGGCGGCTTCCGGGACACATGCGGCACAAGCCGGGCGCACAAACCCCGTTGCGATCCTGTGATCCGAATGTGATCAGGGCCGCTTCGGCCCGTGCGCCGGAACGGGACCGAACGCCGGGGCGTCCTCTCCTGTGCGGGCTCCGCACAGAATGGGTGTCCCGAAGGCTGCCGTTGATATGTCAAGGATTTTGACGATTTGAACACTTTCCGCTCGGCCTTGGTTCCGCAGAGTGAATAAGGGGCTCAATAGCAGATCTCGGCTTGACTCGCCCGGATCAGCACACTTGTAATTTCACTCGTGTCGTTCAGCCGGAATCGGTAACGGCGGGATCACGGGGACGCGAAAGACAGACGAGGGGCGCACATGACCGACCTGGTGCAGCAACTGCTGGTCGACGACGCGGACGAGGAACTCGGCTGGCAGGAGCGCGCACTGTGCGCCCAGACCGACCCCGAGTCCTTCTTCCCCGAGAAGGGCGGCTCCACCCGGGAGGCCAAGAAGGTCTGCCTCGCCTGCGAGGTCCGCTCCGAATGCCTCGAATACGCCCTTGCCAACGACGAGCGCTTCGGTATCTGGGGCGGCCTGTCCGAGCGGGAACGCCGCCGTCTGAAGAAGGCCGCCGTCTGACCCGCCGCCCGGCGGCCGACACGACTCCGCACGTCCCCGCACGTGCACAGGCTGGAACGGGGGGAACGCCCCCTCGCAGGCGGGTTGTCCACAGGCGGCGAACCGTCGTCCTGCCCAGCCGATAGTGTGGGCGCTCGTCCGAGACGCCCCGCCACCCCAACAGGCACGGGTGTCCACCGCAGTCCACCGAACCGGGGCCCGTACCTCGATGTCCGTGCACAGCCACACGGCAGCCCAGCAAGACCTCGCTGCCACACCTGAGTTCCCGCGCCACGTGGTGACCGCGGTCCTCGTCTCCCACGACGGAGCCCGCTGGCTGCCCGACGCGCTCGCCGGGCTGCTCGGCCAGGAGCGCCCCGTCCAGTACGCGGTGGCCGCCGACACAGGCAGCGCCGACGACTCCGCCCGGCTGGTCACCGAGGCCCTCGGTGACGACCGCGTGCTCCACCTGGCCCGGCGCACCGGCTTCGGCCAGGCCGTCGAGGAGGCCGTCCGCGCCACCCCCGTCCTCACCCCGGACGACCTGTCGTACCTGAGGCGGCCCAGCAGCTGGGACCCCGTCACGCGCGCCTGGCGCGACGACGCCTACGACCTCCCGGACCTCCCGCACGGAGAGCCGGTGCAGTGGCTCTGGCTGCTGCACGACGACTGCGCCCCCGAACCCGACGCCCTGGCCCAGCTGCTGCGCGTCGTGGACACCGAGTACGAACTCGGCCGCGAGGACGTCGCCGTCGTCGGCCCCAAGCTCCGCGGCTGGTACGACCGCCGGCAACTGCTGGAGGTCGGTGTCTCCATCGCCAACTCCGGCCGCCGCTGGACCGGCCTGGACCGCCGCGAACAGGACCAGGGCCAGCACGACCACGTCCGGCCCGTCCTGTCGGTGTCCACCGCCGGCATGCTGATCCGGCGTGATGTCTTCGAGCGGCTCGGCGGGTTCGACCGCCGGCTGCCCCTGATGCGCGACGACGTCGACCTGTGCTGGCGCGCGAACACCGCAGGACTCCGCGTCCTCGTCGCCCCGGAGGCGGTCGTCCGCCACGCCGAGGCGGCCTCCCGCGAACGCCGCGCCGTCGACTGCGCCGGCCGCACCACCGCCTCCCCGCACAAGGTGGACAAGGCCGGCGCCGTCCACACCCTCCTCGTCAACGTCCGCACGGCCGCGCTGCCCTGGGTCCTGCTGCGCATCGTCGTCGGCACCCTGCTGCGGACCCTCGCCTACCTCGTCGGCAAGGTCCCCGGCCAGGCGGTCGACGAGATCCGGGGCCTGCTGGGCGTCCTGCTGCGGCCCGAACGCGTCATCGCCGGACGCCGCGAACGGGGCCGCCCGCAGGTCGAGAAGGACGAGCTGCGTCCCCTGTTCCCGCCCCCCGGCGCGACCATCAGGGTCACCGTCGAACAGATCGCGGGCAACCTCGTCGGCAGCTCCGAGGCCGAGGCGGCCCCGGGCGCCGGACGGCACGGCGGCGCCATCGAGTCCGGACCCGGCGGCGACGACGCCGACTTCCTCGAAGTGGAGCAGTTCGCCCGCCTCAAGCGCATCGCCCGCAAGCCCGGCCCGCTCCTCTTCCTGGTGCTTCTCCTCGTCTCCCTGGCCGCCTGCCGCGCGCTCCTCGGCGCCGGCGCCCTGGCCGGCGGCGCCCTGCTGCCCGCCCCGGCCGGCGCCGGCGAGCTGTGGTCGCGGTACGTGGACGCCTGGCACACGGTGGGCACGGGCGGCACCGCCTCCCCACCGCCCTACCTCGCGATCGTCGCCACGCTCGCCTCCGTACTGCTCGGCTCCACCGGGCTCGCCGTCACCCTGCTGCTGGTCTGCTCGGTGCCCCTGGCCGGCGTCACCGCGTACTTCGCCTCCCGCCCGCTGGTCCCCTCGCGGCTGCTGCGCGCGTGGGCGGCCGTCGCCTACGCCTTCCTGCCCGCCACCACCGGCGCCCTCGCCGGCGGCCGTGTCGGCACCGCCGTCCTCGCCGTGCTGCTCCCGCTCCTCGCGCGCGCGGGCGTCGCGGCGGCCGGTCTGGCAGGCCCGTCCGGCGCCCGCGGCAGCTGGCGGGCCACGTGGGCGTACGCGCTGCTGCTGACGGTCACCACCGCCTTCACGCCCGTCGTGTGGCCCGTCGCCTTGGTCCTCGGCGTCGGGGTCCTGGCCCTGCGCCGCGGCGAGATCACCGCGTACGGGCCGCGCTTCCTCGCCCAGCTCGGCACCCCGCTGCTGCTCCTCGCCCCCTGGTCGCTGTCGCTGCTCCCGTTCGGCTTCTTCGACGAGGCCGGCCTGGAGTACGGCGCCTCGGCGGCCTCCGCCCTCGACCTGCTCGGGGCGAGCCCCGGCGGTCCCGGCACGGTCGGCGGGCTGGTCCTCATCGGCGTCGTGCTGGCCGCGCTGGCCGCCCTGCTGCGCTCGGAAAGGCAGTTGGGCATCTGGACGGCGTGGGCCGTCGCCCTGGTCGCCCTGGTCTTCGCGGTCCTGTCCAACCGCTCCGCCTGGGCCGGTCCCGCCACCCTCGTCTACGGCATCGCCCTGCTGGCCGCCGCGACCCTCGGCGCCGACGGGGCACGCTCGCGCGTCGCCGAGCAGAGCTTCGGCTGGCGCCAGCCGGTCGCCGCCCTGATCGCCCTCGCCTCGGCCGTCGGCCCGCTGATCGCCGCCGCAGGCTGGATGATCGGAGGCGCCGACGGCCCCCTGGAGCGACGCGACCCCGCACAGGTGCCCGCGTTCGTCGCCGAGGAGAGCCGCACCCGCGACCAGGCCCGCACCCTCGTGCTCGACAGCGACTCCGCCGCCCACGTGTCCTACATGCTGGTCCGCGGCTCCGGAGCCCGCCTCGGCGACGGCGAACTGGCCGCAGGTGACGGCGGGAACAGCACGCTCGACAAGGTCGTCGCCAACCTCGTGGCCGGTTCCGGCGCCGACCAGGCCGACCAGCTCGGCGGCTTCGCCGTGCGCTACGTCCTCGTGCACAAGGGAGCACCCCGCGAGGTCACCCGTGTCCTGGACGCCACGCCCGGCCTGAGCCGGCTCAGCCAGCAGGACGGCAGCGGACTGTGGCGGGTCGACCAGGAGGTCGCGCGCGCGACCGTCGTGTCCGGTGACGGCTCCGGCGAGCCGCGGCCCGTCGCCGCCGGTCCCGTCGAGATCCACACCGAGCTCCCGGCCGGCTCCGACGGCCGCGTGCTGCGCCTCGCCGACTCCGCAGCCGCGGGCTGGACGGCCACCCTGGACGGCAAGCCGCTCCAGCGCACCACGGTCGACGGCTGGGCACAGGGCTTCGAACTCCCCGCCTCCGGCGGAGAACTGGACGTCACCTACGAGGCCCCCTTCACCCACACCGCCTGGCTGTGGGCCCAGGGCCTCCTCGCCGTCGTCCTGGTCGTCCTCGCCCTGCCCGGCAGGCGCCGCGACGTCGACGACGACCTGCCCGAAGAGCAGCTCGTCCCCGCACAGGCCGTCGAAGGCGAAGGCCGCCGGGCCCGGCGCCTGCGCGCCCAGGCCGAGGCGGAGGCGGACGCCCAGGACGGGGCCGGAGCGGGAACCGAGCAGGTGACCGAGGCCCCGGCGGCCACCGGGGACGCCGTTCCGCCCGCGCCGACGCCCGTGACGGTCCCGCACCAGCAGACGTACGGCGACTGGGACCCGGCGGCGTACACCGGCACCGGGTACGGCTCCTACGGCACGCACGGCGACGAGCAGTACCAGGACCCCCAGCAGTACGACGCGGGCGTCCACGGACAGCAGCCGTACCCGGGGGACCCGTACCAGGCCGGTGCCGACCAGGGAGGTCAGGACGGCCCGTACGAGGCGACCCCGTACGACCCGTACGCCTACGACCCGCCCGGGGCCGGCACGTACGACCCGGCCCACGGCACGACGTACGGCCAGGGCGGATACGACCCGCTGTACGACCCTTCCCAGCCCCGGCATCCCCACGGCACGGGCAGTGAGCGTCCCGACGGGAGCCAGCAGTGAACCGCAGCACCCTTTCCCTGATCGCCGGCGTGGTGGCGCTCGCCGCCGTCACCGGGTTCGCGGCGGTGTCCCCACCGGACACCTCCGGCGCGGACACCGGCGAGGCGGCCGCCCGGCTGCCCGTGGAGCGCACCAGCCTGGTGTGCCCGGCACCCAGCACCTCCGACCTCGCCGAGACGTCGTACACCTCCTTCACGCCCGTCACGAAGGGCGCCGACGACAAGGGCAAGGCCGAACTCGCGGCGGCGACCGGGCAGGACGGGAAGAAGAAGACCGACAAGCCCGTCCTGCGGCCCAAGGCGCCCGGCACACCGGTCACCGGCAAGACCTCCGGCGCCGACGCGCCCGCACTGGCCGGCACCGCGGAGGGCGGCTACGCGCCCGGCTGGACCGTGCAGCAGACCACGGGGGTCGCCGCCGGGACCGGCCGGGGCCTGCTGGGCGTCGACTGCACCGCCCCGGACACGGAGTTCTGGTTCCCGGGCGCCAGCACGGCCACCGGCCGCACCGACTACGTGCACCTGACGAACCCCGACGACTCGGCGGCCGTCGTCGACATCGAGCTCTACGGCAAGGACGGAGCCCTGAAGTCGACGGTGGGGGAGGGCATCACGGTGCCGCCGCACGGCAGCGAGTCCCTCCTGCTGTCCACGCTCAGCGACGTGGAACAGACCGACCTCACTGTGCACGTCGGCGTGCGCAGCGGACGGGTCGGCGCCGCGGTACAGGCCTTGGACGACAAGACCGGCGGCGACTGGCTGACCGCGGCCGCGGACCCGGCGAGCGACCTGGTGCTGCCGGGCATCCCCAAGGACGCCACGGCGGTCCGTCTGGTGCTGTTCACGCCCGGAGGCACCGACGCCGACCTGAAGGTGCGGCTCGCCGCGCCGTCCGGGTCGATCACGCCCGCCGGGCACGAGACGGTGCACGTCAACGCGGGCGGTACGACGGGCGTCGACCTCGGCGCGATCACGCGCGGCGAGGCGGGGTCCCTGGTGCTGACGCCGACGGCCGGGTCCGTGCCGGTCGTGGCCGCGGTCCGGGTCGTGCGGGGCAAGGGCACCGAACAGGAGTCGGCCTTCATCCCCGCCTCCCGCCCGGTCGGGGCGCGTGCGACCGCGGCGGACAACCGCGCCAAGAGCACGACCCTGTCCCTGGCCGCCCCCGAGGGGGAGGCGAAGGTCAGGGTCACGGCGTCCGCGGGCTCCGAGGGCGGTACGACGGCGACCAGGACGTACACGATCAAGGGCGGCACCACCCAGGACGTCGAGGCGCCGGTCCCCGCGGGCCTGGAGGGCGCCTACGCCCTGACGGTCGAGACCGTCTCGGGCGGCCCGGTGTACGCGTCACGCACCCTGACCGATCCGGAGGACGACGACGCGGCGTCGTTCACCGTGCAGACCCTCTCCGACGACCGGGGCACGGTGGCGGTACCGAAGGCGGAGGAGGACCTGTCGGTCCTGCAGAGGTGACGGGCCGGCCGCGGGCCCACGCGGGTGGGCGCCGCGCCGCCGGTGACGCCGGGGGCCGCGCCCGTGGGCCCGCGGCACCGACGCCGAGTACGGGCCGGCCGCCGCACCACCGCGCGCGGCCCGGTCCCCGGTCAGTCCTCCCCGTATCGCGGATCCACCGTCTCCGGTGTCAGCCCCAGCAACTCCGCCACCTGTTCGACGACGACCTCGTGGACGAGCGCCGCCCGCTCGTCCCGCCCCTTCGTCCGGATCTCGACCGGCCGCCGGTACACGACCACCTGCCCCCGCCGCCCGTCCTGTGAGGGCACCGCCCCTCCGAGCGGGACCGGCTCGTCACTCCACGCCTCCCCGGCGGCCCCGTCCAGCCGCGGCACCTCGAGGACCAGGAAATCGACGTCGGCGAGCTGCGGCCACCTTCGCTCGAGACGCTCCACGGAGTCCTGCACCAGATCCGCGAAGACCTCGGCCCGGCTCGCGGCCAGCGGTACCTGCGGGGGTGCGACCGGACCGCGCATGCCCCGGCCGTGGCGATCACGACGGCGGGGCCCTGGGCGGCCGGCATCACGGGGCGTCACGGGGTTGTCCATCACTGGTGAAGGGTAGTCCCCGACGGGCCCGCACGCCGGACCGCACACGCACACCCGACCGGGCCGCCGCCGCCCCGTACCGCGTGTCGCATGATGACCGTTCCGGCCAAGGTCGGACTCGATTGCGTATCTCTCCGCGACCGTGAGTCTCAAGGCAAATGTCGCTGTTTGTATCGGGTCGTGACCGCTTCCCAGGTCGTCCGGTATCCCGAAAACCGGTGTCCGCGCAGGTCAACGAGGGGTGCCCACAGGCTCCTGTGGTCCGTTTCACACCACGACACGGTGGTGTGACCTGGTGGGGAGTCGTCGCGGCCCGCTCAAGAGTGCGGTACCGTCCAACATCGTGAGCCCTGTACGTCGCTGTTCGCGCACCGCCTGCGGCCGTCCCGCCGTCGCGACGCTGACGTACGTCTACGCCGACTCGACCGCGGTCCTCGGCCCGCTCGCCACCTACGCCGAACCCCACTGCTACGACCTGTGCGCCGAGCACTCCGAGCGCCTCACCGCCCCGCGCGGCTGGGAGGTCGTCCGGCTCCTCGACGGTTCGGCCCCCGCCCGACCCAGCGGCGACGACCTGGAAGCGCTCGCCAACGCGGTGCGCGAGGCGGCCCGGCCGCAGGAGCGCGCGGCCGAGGCCGGCGGCGGACCGCGCACGGCCGACCCGATGGAGGTCGCGCGGCGGGGTCATCTGCGGGTGCTGCGCTCGCCGGACAACTGACGCCCCGCCGGTCCCTCCCGCACGGGACCGTCGCCGCACCCCCGGGGTGTGCCCCGCGGAACCCCGCCGTCGCGAGGTGCTCTCCCCGGAAGCCCCGAGCCCGCCGGTGACCTGCCTGATCGTCGTCGGACGGGCCACGGTGGTCCCGGGCCGGACGCTGCCCTGACCCGCGCCGGCGCGTACGGGTAGTTTGTGGGCACCGACAGGACTTTCAGGAAGGTTGGCCCGTGGCTGCTGATCTGTCGCAGATCGTGAAGGCGTACGACGTACGCGGTGTGGTCCCGGACCAGTGGGACGAGTCGCTCGCCGAGCTGTTCGGCGCGGCCTTCGTCGAGCTGACCGGCGCGAGCGCCGTCGTGGTCGGCCACGACATGCGGCCCTCGTCCCCCGGCCTGTCCGGCGCCTTCGCACGCGGGGCGGCGGACCGCGGCGCCGACGTGACCGAGATCGGCCTGTGCTCCACCGACCAGCTGTACTACGCCTCCGGCGCGCTGGACCTGCCGGGCGCCATGTTCACCGCCTCGCACAACCCGGCGCGGTACAACGGCATCAAGCTCTGCCGTGCCGGTGCCGCCCCCGTCGGCCAGGACACGGGCCTCGCGGAGATCCGCGCCCTCGTGGAGCGCTGGAGCGACACCGGCGCCCCCGAGCCGTCGCCCCGGCCGGGCACGCTCACCCGGCGCGACACGCTCGCCGACTACGCGGCCCACCTGCGCTCCCTCGTCGACCTCAAGACCGTCCGGCCCCTCAAGGTCGTCGTCGACGCGGGCAACGGCATGGGCGGCCACACCGTCCCCTCCGTCTTCGCCGGCCTCCCCCTCGACCTCGTGCCGATGTACTTCGAACTCGACGGCACCTTCCCCAACCACGAGGCCAACCCGCTCGACCCGGCCAACCTCGTCGATCTGCGCCGGCGCGTCCGCGCGGAGGACGCCGACCTCGGCCTCGCCTTCGACGGCGACGCCGACCGCTGCTTCGTCGTCGACGAGAACGGCGACCCGGTCTCCCCGTCCGCGATCACCGCCCTCGTGGCTGCCCGCGAGCTCGCCCGCAACGGCGGCACGGGCACGGTCATCCACAACCTGATCACCTCCCGGACCGTGCCGGAGGTGGTGCGGGAGAACGGCGGCACACCGGCACGCACGCGCGTGGGCCACTCCTTCATCAAGGCCGAGATGGCCCGCACCGGCGCGATCTTCGGCGGCGAGCACTCCGCGCACTACTACTTCCGCGACTTCTGGAACGCCGACACCGGCATGCTGGCCGCCCTGCACGTCCTCGCCGCCCTCGGCGGCCAGGAGGGCCCGCTGTCCGCCCTGGTCGCCCAGTACGACCGCTACGCCGGTTCCGGCGAGATCAACTCCACCGTCGCCGACCAGACGGCCCGCCTCGCCGCGATCCGCGCCGCCTACGAGGGCCGCGACGACGTCACCCTGGACGAGCTGGACGGCCTCACCGTCTCGTCGGCCGACTGGTGGTTCAACGTCCGCCCCTCCAACACGGAGCCCCTGCTGCGCCTGAACGCGGAGGCCCGTGACGAGGCGTCGATGACCAAGGTGCGCGACGAGGCGCTGGCGATCATCAGGGCGTAGCCACGGCAGCCGTGCCACCGAGGTGCACGGCCAGGCGGGCGCGCGCCGGGCCCCGTGGCGCGGGGCGCGCGCCCCGGCACCGGCGCCGGGCCCCGTCCCGTCGGACGCCCCGACACCCGCCCCTGACCGGCGGTACCCTGACCAGCACATCCGCACAACCCGACCGCCCCCGAAGGGAACCCCCATGCCGCTCGAAGCCGGCCTCCTGGAGATCCTCGCCTGCCCGGCCTGCCACGCCCCCCTCAAGGAGCAGGACGCCGAGCTGATCTGCACCGGCCAGGACTGCGGCCTGGCCTACCCGGTGCGGGACGGCATCCCCGTACTCCTCGTCGACGAGGCCCGCCGCCCCGAGTAACCGACGGCCAGGCGCCCCGCGCACCCGAACGAACGCTTCCGGCGATCGGAGACTGCCGCCATGCTCGACGAAACGCTCCTCGACGCCCCGGAGCGCCTCACCGAGGCCGACCGCCGCGGACTGCTCCGCGGCGCCGCCGAGGCCGGTGCCCGCGTACGCACCGCCGCCCGGCTCGCCGCCGAGGCCGGCGTCGGCGAACTCAAACCCGACGGCCGCCCCCGCGCCGTCCTGATCGCCGGCCCCGGTGCCGCCGCCACCCAGGCCGCCGACCTCCTCGGCACCCTCGCCGGCGCCGGCAGCCCCGTCATCCGCCTCGCGCCCACCGGCGTCGCCCCCGCCGCGGGCGCCCTGCGCTGGGAACTGCCCGGCTGGGCCGGCTCCGTGGACCTCCTGCTGATCGCCACCCCCGACGGCTCGGAGCCCGGGCTGTCCCTGCTCGCCGAGCAGGCCTACCGCCGGGGCTGCACGGTCGTCGCCGTAGCCCCCGCCCGTTGTCCGCTCAGCGAGTCGGTGAACGGCTCCCACGGCCTGTTCCTCCCGATGGCGACCGCCCCCTACGACCACGACGAGCCCCTCGCCGGCGCGGCCCCCGGTGTCCTGTGGGCCCTGCTCACCCCCCTGCTCGCGCTGCTGGACCGCACCGCCCTGCTCGATGCGCCGCCCGAGGCGCTCGAGAAGGTCGCCGACCGCCTCGACCGGGTCGCCGAACGCTGCGGGCCCGCCGTCGTGACCTACAGCAACCCCGCCAAGACCCTGGCGGCGGAGCTCGCCGAATCCCTCCCGGTCGTCTGGACCGAGGGCACCTCCGCCGGTCCCGCCGGCCGCCGCTTCGCCGCCGCGCTCGCCGAACTGTCCGGCACCCCGGCGGTCGTCGCCGAACTGCCCGAGGCCCTCGCCGCACACAGCGCCCTGCTCGCGGGCCCGCTCGCCGCCGCCGCCGACCCGGACGACTTCTTCCGCGACCGCGTCGAGGAAGCAGCGGCCCTGCACGCGCGCGTGGTGCTCCTGCGCGACCGCCCCATCGGCGGCCTCACCGCCGCCCCCGCCGCCCGTGACCTGGCACTCGGCCACGACACGCCGATCAGCGAACTGGAGCCGGAAGAGGGCGGCGAACTGGAGACCCTCGCCGAGCTGATCGCCGTCACGGATTTCGCCGCCGTTTACCTGGCGCTCGCCTCGGGCGCCTGACCTCGTACGAAGCGAGACACACACCAGGACGCGCAGCGCGGCGCGGCCCGCACCGAAGGATCGGCAGAAAGAGCCCATGGACCGCCTCGACAACACCATCCGCCCCTACGCCTGGGGTTCCACCACCGCGATCCCGACCCTGCTCGGAACCGAACCGACCGGCGAACCGCAGGCGGAGATGTGGATGGGAGCCCACCCCGGCGCCCCCTCCCGCACCGACCGGGGCACCCTCGCCCAGATCGTCGACGCCGACCCCGAGAAGGAACTGGGCCCCGCCTCCGTGGCCAAGTTCGGCCCCCGGCTGCCCTTCCTCCTCAAGCTCCTCGCCGCCGGCGCGCCCCTCTCCCTCCAGGTCCACCCCGACCTGGCGCAGGCCAAGGAGGGCTACGAGGACGAGGAGCGCCGCGGCGTCCCCCTGGACGCCCCGCACCGCAACTACAAGGACGCCAACCACAAGCCCGAACTGGTCTGCGCCCTCACCGAGTTCGACGGCCTGTGCGGCTTCCGCGCCCCGGCCGGGACGGCCGACCTGCTCGACGGCCTCGGCGTCGCCTCCCTCAAGCCCTACGTCGACCTGCTGCGCGCCCACCCCGAGGACGCCGCCCTGCGCGAGGTCCTCACCGCGATCCTCACCGCCGACCCCGAGGAGATGTCCCGCACGGTCACCGAGGCCGCGGCCGCCTGCGACCGTCTCGGCGGCGCCTACGCCCCCTATGCCGACATCGCCCACCACTACCCGGGCGACCCCGGCGTCCTCGCGGCGATGCTCCTCAACCACGTCCGGCTCCAGCCCGGCGAGGCCCTCTTCCTCGGTGCCGGCATCCCCCACGCCTACCTCAACGGCCTCGGCGTCGAGATCATGGCCAACTCCGACAACGTCCTGCGCTGCGGGCTGACCCCCAAGCACGTCGACGTCCCCGAACTCCTGCGCATCGTCCGCTTCGAGGCCGGTGACCCCGGCATCCTCCGCCCGGAGGCGTCCCCCGAAGGCGAAGAGGTCTACGACACCCCGATCGACGAGTTCCGCCTGTCCCGGTACGTCCTCCCCGAGGACACCGCCGCCCACGACCTCACCCTCGCCACCCCGCAGATCCTGCTCTGCACGGCGGGCGCCGTACGGGTGGGTCCGCACGACCTGACCCCCGGCACCTCCGTCTTCGTCCCGGCGGACGAGAAGACCGAAGTGTCCGGGAGCGGCACCCTCTTCCGGGCCACCGTGCTCGCCTGATGCCCGCCTGACGCGAACACGACGGAGCAGCCCGTACGCCGAAGTCGTCGACGGGCTGCAACAATGGCGCACCGCAAAGGAGGGGCAAAGCCGACGACCGGCCGAGCCTCCCACCGGTGTACGGACGCAGACGAAGGCGAAGGGACAACGCGACCATATGAGCGCGTCAGGCGGAACCAAGGCGATCGTGGCGGCACTTCTCGCCAACCTCTCGATCGCGGTAGCGAAATTCGTGGCATTCGTCTTCAGCGGATCGTCCTCGATGCTCGCCGAGTCCGTGCACTCCCTCGCCGACTCCGGCAACCAGGGACTGCTGCTCCTCGGCGGCAAGCGCGCCCAGCGCGCGGCCACCCCCCAACACCCCTTCGGCTTCGGCCGCGAGCGCTACATCTACGCCTTCCTCGTCTCCATCGTGCTCTTCTCGGTCGGCGGCATGTTCGCCCTCTACGAGGGCTACGAGAAGATCAGGCATCCGCACGAGCTGGAGCACTGGTACTGGCCGGTGGGCGTCCTGGTCTTCGCGATCATCGCCGAGAGCTTCTCCTTCCGGACCGCCATCAAGGAGTCCAACACCCTGCGCGGGAAGAAGTCCTGGAAGGAGTTCGTCCGCCACGCCAAGGCCCCGGAGCTGCCGGTCGTCCTCCTGGAGGACCTCGGTGCCCTCGTCGGCCTGGTCCTCGCCCTCGGCGGCGTCGGTCTCGCCCTGCTCACCGGTGACGGCGTCTGGGACGGCATCGGCACCCTGTGCATCGGCATCCTGCTCATCCTGATCGCGCTGGTCCTGGCCGCCGAGACCAAGTCCCTGCTGCTCGGCGAGGCCGCCGGCATCGAGACGGTCCAGCAGATCGAGGCCGCGATCGTCGCCGGCGACACCGTCACCGGCATCATCCACATGCGCACGCTCCACCTCGGCCCCGAGGAACTGCTCGTCGCCGCCAAGATCTCCGTCCGCCACGACGGCACGGCCACCGAGATCGCCTCCGCGATCGACGCCGCCGAGGCCCGCATCCGCGAGGCCGTCCCGATCGCCCGCGTCATCTACCTGGAACCGGACATCTACAGCGCCGCCGAGGCGGCCAAGGGCCCGGACCGCGAGGCGACCCCCGGCGGCCCGGCCTCGCCCCCCGCCGCGCACTGACGCCGCCCCGGGCCCCCGCACGTCCAGTCATCCTTCATGAACGACCTGAAGTGTTCGGAGGCGGACTGGGGACGGCGGGGGCCACCGGTGTAGCTTGGGACGGAGCCAGACGTCGCTGCTGATGGCGGTCGGGCGGTCCAGGACGGACCGGCCGAGGGAGAGAGGGCCTCCGACGGACTGCGCTGCGCGCACGCGGGCATGCCCGTGTCCTCTTCGGGGCACTCTGTGTCCGCCGCCGCGCAGGTCAGCCGTACCCACCTCGATCCAACCCGAGGAGCAGCCCGTAATGACGACTGTCGACAACCGACAGGACTTCAAGGTCGCCGACCTCTCCCTGGCCGCGTTCGGCCGCAAGGAGATCACCCTCGCCGAGCACGAGATGCCGGGCCTGATGGCGATCCGCAAGGAGTACGCCGAGGCCCAGCCGCTCGCCGGCGCCCGCGTCACCGGCTCCCTGCACATGACCGTGCAGACCGCCGTCCTCATCGAGACCCTGGTCGCCCTGGGCGCGGAGGTCCGCTGGGCCTCCTGCAACATCTTCTCCACCCAGGACCACGCCGCGGCCGCCATCGCCGTCGGCCCGAACGGCACGCCCGACAACCCGCAGGGCGTCCCGGTCTTCGCCTGGAAGGGCGAGACCCTTGAGGAGTACTGGTGGTGCACGGAGCAGGCGCTGACCTGGCCGAACACCCCCACCGGCGGCCCGAACATGATCCTGGACGACGGTGGTGACGCCACCCTCCTCGTCCACAAGGGCGTCGAGTACGAGAAGGACGGCAAGGTCCCCTCGGTCGACACCGCCGAGTCCGACGAGCACCGCGTCATCCTCGAACTCCTCACCCGCACGCTGAGCGAGAACCCGCAGAAGTGGACCCAGCTGGCGTCCGAGATCCGCGGCGTGACCGAGGAGACCACGACGGGCGTGCACCGCCTGTACGAGATGCACCGCGACGGCACCCTCCTCTTCCCGGCGATCAACGTCAACGACGCCGTGACGAAGTCGAAGTTCGACAACAAGTACGGTTGCCGCCACTCCCTGATCGACGGCATCAACCGCGCCACGGACGTGCTGATCGGCGGCAAGACCGCCGTCGTCTGCGGCTACGGCGACGTGGGCAAGGGCTGCGCGGAGTCCCTGCGCGGACAGGGCGCCCGCGTGATCGTCACCGAGATCGACCCGATCTGCGCCCTGCAGGCGGCGATGGACGGCTACCAGGTCACGACGCTGGACGAGGTCGTCGACAAGGCCGACATCTTCGTCACCACGACCGGCAACAAGGACATCATCATGGCCTCGGACATGGCCAAGATGAAGCACCAGGCGATCATCGGCAACATCGGTCACTTCGACAACGAGATCGACATGGCCGGCCTCGCCAAGATCCCCGGCATCGTCAAGGACGAGGTCAAGCCGCAGGTCCACACGTGGACCTTCCCCGACGGCAAGGTGCTCATCGTCCTGTCCGAGGGCCGCCTGCTGAACCTGGGCAACGCCACCGGCCACCCGTCGTTCGTGATGTCCAACTCCTTCGCGGACCAGACCCTGGCCCAGATCGAGCTGTTCACCAAGCCCGACGAGTACCCGACCGACGTCTACGTGCTGCCCAAGCACCTGGACGAGAAGGTCGCACGCCTCCACCTCGACGCCCTCGGCGTCAAGCTGACCACGCTCCGCCCGGAGCAGGCCGACTACATCGGCGTGAAGGTCGAGGGCCCGTACAAGGCGGACCACTACCGCTACTGAGTCACCGACCTCGCGTCACCGACTCCTCCGAGACAGGCCCCCGCACCCCCGTGCCGGGGGCCTGTCCCATGGGAGCCCCGCCCGCGTCAGCGACCGGCCCAGCCCGTCACCACCCAGGACCACCATGCCCCGCGGCCGTTATTCGCTCCACGATCCGCACGATCACACCCCCCTCGCAGAAGAACACTTCCAGTGCGCCCCCGGCCCCGCCGGCTGGCGCTACGTCTCCCGGCTGACCACACCCACCGGAGAGCACCGCGGCTCCGTCGACCTCGCCCTCGACGAACTCGGCCGGCCCATCCGTCTCGAACTGACCGCCGCGAGCTGGCAGGTACGCGGCGCGGCCCTCGACGGCGTCACCTGGGTCCGTACCGACCCCACCGGAGCCCACGCCACCGAAGGCAATGCGCGCGCCCACGCCTTCACCGGCACGTCCCCGGCCTTCCTGGTCGCCCTCACCCGTCTCCTGCGCCTCACCCCCTCCACCGCGCCCACCCGCGTGCGCCTCGTCGCCCTCACCGACCCGGTCCTCGCCCCCCGCACCGTGGACCAGTCCTGGGCCCTGCTGGACAGAGAAACACACGCCACTGACAGTGGCCCCCTGACCGTGGACTCGTACCAGGTCACAGCCCTCGACACGGGCGAGCAGCACGCCGTGCACATCGCCGGCGACGTCGTGCTCGCGGCCCCCGGCATCGAGTTGGAGGACCTGGAGTCACCGCCGTCCGTCTTCCCCTGAGCGGCTTCGGCCGCCGCCCCGGACGGCGACCGGTGTCGAACCATCCGCCCCCGAGAACGGAACGCGCCGCTACGCCGGCGGCACGAACCCGGTGGAGGAACGGCCGTCCGACGGCGCGTTCCGCGGCCCCGACGGCCGGTCCCCCGGCGAAGGCGCGGCCGGTGGCTGCACGGGCGGCACCCCCGGGGACAGCGCCGGCGGCGTCACCGGCGGCACCCCCGGAGGCAGCACCGGCGGCACCCCCGGAGGCAGTACCGGCGGCGCCACCGGGGGAGCAGGCCGGGGAGTCATCGCCGGCGTGGCCACGGGGCCCGTTCCCGCCCCAGCGGGTCCGGCGCCGAACGCCCGCCGGGCCTCCCGAGCCTGCCGCTCGTGCAGCACCGCCGCCAGATAGGCCGCCGGCAAAACCCCCTGCGGCGCCGGAACACCCGTACGAGCCGCCACGTCGGCGGCGAGCCGCTCCGCCATGGCCCAGCCGACCCGGGGGTCCAGCTGCCCCATCCGCGTCAGGTACTGGCGGACGGCCAGCCACAGATCGTCGGGCACCGCGGACAGGTCCAGCCCCGAGAACCGCCCCACCAGCCACGGCGGAGGCGGCGGCACGAAGCCCGCCGGTGCGACCGGCACCCGCTCCCGCACGACCAGGGTCCCCGCGAACACGTCACCGAGCCGCCGACCCCGCGCCGACACCAGCGAGGCGATACAGGCGACGACGCCGAACGTCATCAGGATCTCGATCACCCCGATCAAGCCCCGCACGAGCGAGTGGCGGAACCGGATCGGCCCCCCGTCGTCCCGCACCACCCGCAGCCCGCACGCCATCTTGCCCAGTGAACGCCCATGACTGAGCGTCTCCACCGCGATCGGCGCACCCACCAGTACGAGCACGAACGACGCGATCGACAGAGCCGTCTGCGCCGCCGTGTCCAAAGAGGCCGTGGAAGCCACCAGCACGACGGTCACCGCCACGTACACCGCCACGGCCGCCGCCAGATCGAGCAGTACGGCCAGCGCCCTGCTGGGCAGCCTCGCGGGGCGTAGCTCCAGCGTCACCGCTTCGCCCGTCACCAGCTCACTCACGCCGCCCGCCGCCCTTCCCCTGAACGCCCCGTCCCCCGCCAGTCTGCCAAGCTGAGGACGCACCGCGCCGCAGTACGACAAGCTGATCCACGACGAGCCGCCGACGATAGCCGAGGAGCAGGCACACCGATGGACCTCGACGTCTTCGTCTCCGCCCACCGGGCGGAGTGGGACCGCCTCGACGCCCTGCTCCGCCGCCGGCGCCGGCTGACCGGCGCCGAGGCCGACGAACTCGTCGCCCTCTACCAGCGCACGGCCACCCACCTCTCCGTCATCCAGTCCAGCGCACCCGACCCGCAGCTGACCGGACGGCTCAGCCAGCTGGTGGCACGCGCGCGCAGTGCCGTGACCGGTACCCGCCGAGCCTCCTGGCGCGACGTCACCCGCTTCCTGACCCAGCAGTTCCCGGCCGCGGTCTACCGGGCACGCCGCTGGTGGGTCCCCACCGCACTGGTGTCGACAGCCGTGGCGGCCCTCCTGGGCTGGTGGATCGGCACCCACCCGGAGGTGCAGTCGACCATCGCGGCGCCGAGCGAACTGCGCGAGCTCACCCGCCCCGGCGGGCAGTACGAGACGTACTACTCGAGCAGTCCGGCGGCCTCCTTCGCCGCACAGGTCTGGACGAACAACGCCTGGGCCGCCGCGCTCTGCCTGATCCTGGGCGTCTTCCTCGGTCTGCCCGTCCTGTGGGTCCTGTTCCAGAACATGCTCAACCTCGGCGTCGGCTTCGGCCTCATGTCGTCCGCCGGCCGACTCGACACCTTCCTCGGCCTCGTCCTTCCGCACGGTCTGCTCGAACTGACCGCGGTCTTCGTGGCCGCGGGCACCGGCCTGCGTCTCGGCTGGACCCTGATCGACCCGGGCCCGCGTACCCGCCGCACCGCTCTCGCCGAAGAAGGCCGGGCCGCCATCGGCATGGCGATCGGCCTCGCCCTGGTCCTCTTCGTCTCCGGCGCCATCGAAGGCTTCGTCACCCCGTCGGGCCTGCCCACCTGGGCCCGCATCACCATCGGAGTCGTCGCCGAACTGGGGTTCCTCGCCTACGTCTATGTACTGGGCGGACGTGCCGTGCGCGTGGGCGACACGGGTGACGTGGAGGCGGCCGAGCGCAGCAGCACCGTGCCGACGGCCGCTTGATGTGCATCCACCCCTGACGAGCTGCTAGTGTCCTCTTCGTTCCCGCAAGAGCCGTTGACACGGAGCGAGCGGGGAGGTAGATTCAAACAGTTGCCTGGAGATGGGGTCACCCCAGAGGGCGACAGTGAGTAACTATCGGCTTCCTCTCGGATCATAGAATTCGAAGAAGCACACCCCCGATGAATCGGAAAGAACAGCCGGTCAAACCGGCTCAGAACTTCTGATAAAGTCGGAACCGCCGGAAAGGGAAACGCGAAAGCGGGAACCTGGAAAGCGCCGAGGAAATCGGATCGGAAAAGGATCTGATAGAGTCGGAAACGCAAGACCGAAGGGAAGCGCCCGGAGGAAAGCCCGAGAGGGTGAGTACAAAGGAAGCGTCCGTTCCTTGAGAACTCAACAGCGTGCCA
>NZ_JAGMUE010000758.1:0-563 GCF_019049165.1 Streptomyces sp. AC627_RSS907 | reverse complement strand
GGCAGCGCGGTGGTCAACATGAGCCGGCAGATCGGCAGCGTGCTCGGCATCAGCCTGTTGATCGCGATCCTCGGCACCCCGCACACCTACGACGCGACGCACCGGGCCTTCGTCCACGCCTGGGTCGCCATCGGGGCGCTCATGCTGCTCGGTGCCGTGGCCGCCCTCGGCATGGCACCGCGTCCCGCCGCCGGGCGACTGCCCGCCGGGCCCGTCGAGGAGCGCCCAGCACATCCACTCCGAAGGGAAAACCCATGAGCACGACACGCATCGTCTTCGTCGACTGCCTGCCCGGCACCACGCTCGCCGAGCAGCTCTCCCTGGCCCGCTTCGGCGAGATCGGCCTCGACCGCTCACAGCCGGACACCTTCGAGCGCTACCTGCACGAGCTGGAGCCGGGCACCGAACTCGCCGTGGCGTACGTCGGCGGCAACGGCACGTCCATACCGTCGGCGGTGCGCACGCTGCGCGGCAAGGCGGAGTTCACCAAGACCCGGGTGTTCGTCGTCGGCGAGGCCGCGGGCGGGCCCGTGCCCGGCTGGGCCGAGGCGTTGGACGTCGAG
>NZ_JAGMUE010000757.1:0-741 GCF_019049165.1 Streptomyces sp. AC627_RSS907 | reverse complement strand
GATTCGGCGAGGGTCAGCGACTCGCGGTCGGTCAGCCATCCCCGGTGCGTCCAGGCGTCGGTCAGGGCGACGCCGAGCCGTCCGGCGAGGTGGTCGTAGCACAGCCGCGCCGCGGCCAGGGTGCGCATCTCGCGGCTGCGGCGGTACCCGGAGACGGGCACCGGGTCGGCCAGGGCGCCGAGCGCTTCGAGTGCGGTGGCCACCCGTGGGCCGGCGAGCGCGTAGTAGCGGCGGCGACCGCGCGCCTCACAGGTCACCAGGCCGGCGTCGACCAGCGCCGCCAGGTGCTCGGACGCGGTCGACGCGCTCACCCCGGCCGCCCGGGCCAGCTCGCCGGCCGGCCGGCTGGTGCCGTCCATGAGCAGGTTGAGGAAGGCCGAGCGCGCGGGCGCGGCGAGCGCCCTGCCCACGCTGGTGAAGTCCCGGTCTCGGCTCATGGGGGTGACGATACGACGCCGACGCTTCGGCCGGCGCCGAAGCGTCGGGCGCCTACGGTCCGCGCATGGACACCCACACCTACCGCACCCACCTGCACTGGGACGGCTCCACCGCGGACGGGGTCCGCGGCTACTCGCGCGACCACACCGCCGTCGCCCCGCCCGCCGCCGCGCGGGTCGACCTGAGCGCGGACCCGGCCTTCCGCGGCGACCCCGACCGGCTCAATCCCGAACAGCTGGTGGTCATGGCCGCCTCCGCCTGTCAGATGCTGTCCTTCCTCGGCGCAGCCGCCCGCGCCGGGGT
>NZ_JAGMUE010000756.1:0-548 GCF_019049165.1 Streptomyces sp. AC627_RSS907 | reverse complement strand
ACCCAACACCGGGTGGCTGAGGGACAGGAAACTCGGTCTCTATCTCGACGCTGGCGGTTACGTGCAGACCACGACCATCACCCTCGGCAAGGAACAGGCACCCCTGGCCACCAACCTCCCCGGTGTCTTCGCCGCGGGCGACGTGCGCGGTGGCGCCACCCGCCGGATCGCCGCCGCGGTAGGCGACGGAGGAACAGCCGCCCTGTCGATCTACCACTACCGCAAGCACAACCCCTGACAGCCTGCTCCGCCGCCCGCCTACCGATCACCTCGGCATGGGCGTCGTTGGGGAGAGCCCTCGCGGGCGCGAGCACGCACTCCGCTGATGCGGCGATACCACGTCGCCGGGGAGCGGCCGTACGCGGCAGGCACAGCCGTGTGCCGGGCCGGGTGGGCAGCGGGCCGGGTGGGCAGCGGGCGGGGCGGCGAGCGGTTCGTGCGCGTGTCGAAAGCCGACGCTGTCGGCGCCGAAAACTCCCGCGAACTCCTCCCCCGGGCCGGCTTACCCTGCTCCCATGTCGCCCGCCTCGATACCGCCCCCCTTACCC
>NZ_JAGMUE010000755.1:0-602 GCF_019049165.1 Streptomyces sp. AC627_RSS907 | reverse complement strand
ATTCCAGTTCGTCCCGTTCGCCCGACAGCTCCCGTAGCTTGCCGTCGAGTTCGGCGACGCGCTCGAAGTCGGTGGCGTGCTCGGCGATCTGGGCGTGCAGCGTGGTCTCCTGCTCGCTGATCTTGTCGAGGCGGCGCTCGATGCGCTGCAACTCCTTCTGCGCGGCGCGCTGCTCGCCCGCCGACTTCTCCCGTGGCCGGTCCTTGTCACCGGCGGCGCCGGCGGCCGGGCTCGCGGGGGCGGCCGGCGCGGCGGAGGCCGCCGCCCGCGTGCGCTGGCGCCGCTCCAGGTACTCGTCGACGCCGCGCGGCAGCATCCGCAGCGTGGCGTCGCCGAGCAGCGCGAGAACGCGGTCGGTGGTGCGCTCGATGAAGTACCGGTCGTGACTGATCACCACGAGGGAGCCGGGCCAGCCGTCCAACAGGTCCTCGAGCTGGGTCAGCGTCTCGATGTCGAGGTCGTTGGTCGGCTCGTCCAGGAAGAGCACGTTGGGCTCGTCCATCAGCAGCCGCAGGATCTGCAGCCGGCGCCGCTCACCGCCGGACAGGTCGCCGACGGGCGTCCACTGCTTCTCCTTGGCGAAGCCGAAGTGCTCGCACAGT
>NZ_JAGMUE010000754.1:0-588 GCF_019049165.1 Streptomyces sp. AC627_RSS907 | reverse complement strand
CATCACGTGGAGCGCGCCGCAGCCAATGACCTCGCCGTCCTCGTCCCGCTCCGCTACCCAGAACTCCTGGATGTCCTCGTAAAGCGTCACGGTCGCTTTGTCGAGCAGGATGCCCGCGCCGACGTACGCGTCGATGAGACGCCGGACGGCGCGAACATCGGAGGTGCGGGCGCGGCGGACGGTGACGGCTTTTGATAGCGGGGACATGGCCGGACGCTATCGCCCTGCTTCACCGCTTGCGCCGTCGGGCTGGTCGAGTTGCACCACCCGCATGGCATCGCGCAGGGCTTCCCGCTGGCCTTCGGACATCATCCCGAAGAAGGCCACGAGCGCCGCGGCGGGGTTGTCACTGGCGGACCACGCCTCGTTCATGAGTGCGGCGGCGTAGGCGGCCCGGGTGGAGACGGCCTCATATCGATAGGCGCGACCTTCTGCTTCCCGCCGCACCCAACCCTTCTGGTGAAGGTTGTCCAATACCGTCATGACGGTCGTGTAGGCGATGGAGCGTTCCCGCTGAAGGTCTTCCAACACTTCTCGGACGGTGACCGGGCGGTTCCACTTCCACACCCGCGTCATGACCGCGTCTTC
>NZ_JAGMUE010000753.1:0-810 GCF_019049165.1 Streptomyces sp. AC627_RSS907 | reverse complement strand
GTTGATGGCCGAGGAGATCCCCGGGCTGCACTTCATCACCCTGAACCACTCCACGGCGACGTTGGAAATCTACGAGAACCTGGGGCTGCACCAACGGCCCTGACCGCGGTGACGGCCGCGCACCGGCGGCCGGACGAGAGGGGCGTACATGGGCATGGCGGTCCTCTACTGCGCGTTCGGCGTCGTCGCCCTGTGGCTGCTCGGCGAGGTGCTGTTGCAGCACAAGGCGCGACTGCGCTGGCGACTGCTGGCCTTCACCGGCTTCCTCGGCGTCGTCCTCGGCGTCGTCCTCGGATCGGTGCCGCTGATCGCCGCGGGTACGGCGGCCTTCGCGGTCGGGCAGACCTACGTCACGCTCTCCTTCCGACGCGGCTTCGCCACCGGCTGGTCGCTGCGCGGCCCGGGCGGCGCGGGGCGCGCCACCGGCGGCGGGAAGGGGCGCCGCCGCGGCGGCGCCCCCGCGGCCGAGCCGACGCTGCGCGTCTCCGCCCTCCAGGCCGAGCCGGAGACCCCGCCGGCCCCCGCCGAGGCACCCGTCCCGCCGACCTACCAGCCGGAACCGCTGCCCGACGACACCGACGGTTACGGCATATACCGCACGGACTCCGCCGACACCCCGTTCGCCGCGGCGCCGAGCGGCCCGCCCCCCGCCGGCGACGACGCCGCCGGCCCTGGTGGAGCGGGCGGGTACGAGGCGTACGGGGCCTACGACGGCCAGGGCGCCGGCGACGGCCAGCACGGCTACCCGCCCGGCGGCTACGACGGCTACGCCGCGGACCCGTACGCCGGCTACCCCGAGCAGCCCTACGG
>NZ_JAGMUE010000752.1:0-660 GCF_019049165.1 Streptomyces sp. AC627_RSS907 | reverse complement strand
GGCCCGACCGGCGCGCCGGTGCAGATCGCGTTCGAACCCGCGTGGCAGGAGGAGCGGGGCGTGGACCACCTGCCCACCGGGCGGCGCGTCGAGCCAGGGCCCGGCCCGTGGGACGACTGCTTCGGGATGCCGGACGGCGTGGACGTCACGCTGACCTGGCCCACCCAGTTGGAGCTGACCATCACCAGCGGGGCGCAGTGGGTGGTGGTCTACGACGAGCAGGAGGAGGCGGTGTGCGTGGAGCCGCAGTCGGGCCCGCCGAACGGCCTCAACACGGTGCCGCGCCTGGTGACGCCCATCGACCCGTTGGAGGTCTCGACGACCTGGCGCTGGAAGCGGTTCTGAACCACGTGACCCGGCCCCGTTCCCCGGCCGGCCCCGCCGCGCGGGGTGCCGGCCCGGCCGGGCGTCGCGCGGGGGCGGCGGCCGGCCGGGCCGGGTGGGTCACCGCGTGCGGTAGGCGCCGATCGCGGTCTGGGTGAGCGTGTTGCCCGCGGTGTCGGTCAGCCTGGCGCGGAGCGAGACGCTGGTGCCGGACCGCTGGGCCGGGATGGTCGCGGCGCCGCGTACCACCGCGGCCCGCTGCCAGGACGTGCCGCCGTCGACCGAGTACGCGACCTCAAGCGCGCGCGTGTGGCCCTTGGCGGCGCCCTGTACGGC
>NZ_JAGMUE010000751.1:0-549 GCF_019049165.1 Streptomyces sp. AC627_RSS907 | reverse complement strand
GTTCGGCGCGGGTGAAGCGGCGGCCGGCCTCCAGGACGCCGACCCGGTAACCCTTCTCGCTCAGCCGCAGCGCGCTGACCGAGCCGCCGAAGCCGGAGCCGATGACGAGGACGTCGTAGTCGTACGCGGCGTCGTCGTGCTCGGAGGTGGGGTCGGCGGCGGGGCCGGGCGAGGCGTGGGCGGAACCGGGGGCGGAGCCGTTGTGGACAGAGTTGTCCCGTGACACTGGGGTACCTCCGTAGGAACGGGCGGCTCAGCGGAGCCGGAGGGCCTTCATGGCGCGCAGGCCGCGGGTCATGAGCTGGGCGTACTGCTCGTGCGAGAGGCCGAAGGAGGGGGCGAGCGGGACCAGCCGCTGCTGGGCGACGGTCTGCGCCTCGGTGTACTTGAGGATGCCCTCGCTGCCGTGCCGGCGCCCGAGCCCGGAGTCGCCCATGCCGCCCATCGGCGCCTGGGCGCTGCCGTAGGCGGCGGCGTAGCTCTCGTTGACGTTGACGGTGCCGGCGCGCAGCCTGGCGGCGACGGCCCGGCCGCGGGCCCCGTCACGCG
>NZ_JAGMUE010000750.1:0-738 GCF_019049165.1 Streptomyces sp. AC627_RSS907 | reverse complement strand
CGAACGTGGCGCTCGGTCAGGCCGCGGCCTTCACCGAGCGGCTCGGCCTCGGCACCGGCGTCACCCTGGTCGCCCAGCACGACCCGATCGACCTCGCCAAGCAGGTCGCCACCCTCGACTTCCTCTCCGGCGGCCGGTTCACCCTGGGCCTCGGCTTCGGCTGGCACGTGGAGGAGGCCGCCAGCCACGGCGTCGGCTGGTCCACCCGGCGTGAGCTGGTACGCGACCGGATGGCCCTGATGCAGGCGCTCTGGGCACCGGAGCCGACCGGCCACGAGGGGGAGTTCGGCTCCGTGCCGGCCAGCCACGCCCACCCCAAGCCGTCGCACGCGCCACGGGAGCGCGCCGGCGCGCCGCTGACCGGGCCGCGCACCCTGGTGGGCGGGGCGGCCGGGCCCAAGCTGTTCGCACACATCACCGAGTACGCCGACGGCTGGCTGCCGCTCGGCGGCAAGGGCCTCGTCGAGACCCTGCCGAAGCTGCGTCAGGCGTGGACGGAGGCGGGCCGCCCGGGCGAGCCCGAGGTGGTGCCGTACGGGGTGCTGCCCTCCGCCGGGAAGCTCGCGCACTTCGCTGACCTGGGCATCACCGAGGTCGTGTTGCAGACGCCGACCGGCGACGAGAACACCGTGTTGCGGGCGCTCGACGACTACGCGCAGTACCTGTGACCCCACCCGCCCCACGGCCGTCCCGCACCGCGCGGGGCGGTCGCGCGCGGCGTGCCCGGACCTGTGGCAT
>NZ_JAGMUE010000749.1:0-667 GCF_019049165.1 Streptomyces sp. AC627_RSS907 | reverse complement strand
GGATGACGCGGACGAGACGGGTCACCGCTCGATCGGCCTCTACTCCCGCCCGGCCGACGCCCCCTCGGGCGAGCCGTGGACGCAGCACGCGGCCGGCGTGCTGGCCCCCGCCGGCCCCGAGCCGTCGTTCGACCTGGGCGTATGGCCCCCGGCGGACGCGGAAGCGCTGGACATCAGCGACTTCTACGAGCGCTTCGCCGCCTCCGGTTTCGCCTACGGCCCGGTGTTCCAGGGCCTGCGGGCCGCCTGGCGCGCCGGCGACGACGTCTACGTCGAGGTCAGCCTCGGCGAGGAGCACGCGTCACTGGCGGCCGACTTCGGCCTCCACCCGGCGCTGCTTGACGCCGCCGTGCAGGCGGTGACCTTCGTCGCCCTGGAGGACGTCGGGCTCTCCCGGCTCCCGTTCTCCTGGAGCGGGGTGTCGCTCCACGCCGGTGGCGCGTCCACGCTGCGGGTGCGCCTCACCCAGTTGGGGCCGGACTCCATCTCCCTCGCGGTGGCCGACGGAACAGGCCGCCCCGTGGCATCGATCGAGTCCCTCGTACTGCGTCCGGTATCCGTGGACCACATCGACACGGCCAGGATGTCGGCGTTCCGCGACTCGCTGTTCACGCTGGACTGGACCCCCGTACCGGCCGTCTCCCCGGCGGACGCGGCCACGGCCACC
>NZ_JAGMUE010000077.1:0-48828 GCF_019049165.1 Streptomyces sp. AC627_RSS907 | reverse complement strand
GGGGGTGCCCGTGTAGTGCGTGTAGTCGTCCGTGTAGTCCGGGCCTGGGGAGCCGCCCGGCTGTGGTGTGCCGCTGTCCAGGGTGTTGAGGGGGACGGGCGGCGGGGTGACACCGAGAGGGCCGGGGAGGTCCGGCGCGGCGGAACTGTAGGGCGGGGGTGCGACGGTGTCGTCGTTCAGGTCGACGACGGGCGTGTGGGACGGCTGTTTGTGGAAGTCGGCGGGGTTCTTGTAGGGGTTGTCGGGGCCGCCCATCAGGTCGCTGCCGTGCTTGAAGGACAGGAACAGGCCCTTGCCGATGTTGCCGGTGACGACGGAGGACAGGCCGGCCCCGAGGAAGGTGTCGAGGTTGAACTCCCAGGTCCCGTTCAGGATGCCCAGACCGACCAGTTCGGCCAGGGACTCACCCCCGCCCGTGGTGAGGAAGTTGCCCGACTCGTCGACGAAGGTGCGTTTCCACAGGGCGGAGTCCTTGAAGATGTCCACCACCGGCTTCAGGAAGCGGTCGAAGCCGTGGGTGAACACGCCCATCAGGGAACCGATGAACAGGTCCTCGCCGACCTTCTTCCAGTCCAGCTCCGTGCGGCGGCGGCCCTCGGGGTTGAAGGGCGCGGGAATCATCATGGACAGCTGCACCGCGAGCTGGGTCAGGGCCTCCTCAAGCCCTTGATAGACCCCCTCGACGAGAGCACCGAGCATGACCAGGCTGGAGATGCGGCGCATGATGTTCAGACGGGCCAGCGACCTCGCCAAGGCCATCTGGCTGAAGGAGAAACCACCGGTGAAAAAACCCAGAGCGGACAGCGAGGCCAGCGTGGAGGCCAGCAGGAACAACTCGGCGATGATCTCGCGGTGCGCCTCCTCGATGTCCCGGGACAGACCCGCCACCTGCATACCCAGCCGGTCCAGTTCCTCGGTGAACACATCGAGGTAACCAGAACCGCCGATACCGGTGTACTCACCCAGCACCTGACCGAAGCGCTCGGCCACCTCATGCGGCAGAGCATCCTGCAGCTGATGGTGCTGCGCCTCCAACAGGAGAATCTTCATCTCCCGCACCCGGTCGGCGCTCCAGTGCAGCAGCTCGGAGAACTGCAACGTCAGGTCACTGTTGGCTTCCAGAGGACGCTCACCGAGCAGGACGAACATCAAGTCCGCGTACTCAGGGGGAATATAGGCCACCTAGCACACCCCCCCGCGCCCGCCACACCCAGCGGGACAGCACAAAGTGACACAGCGCCATCGCGGCACACGAAGGCAGCGGCAGACCGGGCCGTGCCCCATCACACCGCCGAGCTGGTCCGCCGCCACCGCAGTCTCCCTCGACTCCGAAAACATCCACCGTGTCCTACGAACCGGGACGGGCTCCGGTTCACCTCCGTGCGCGGAGAGTGTCGCGGCTGTCAGCCCTTACGGGTGTCCGGCGTGATGCCGTGGCCGGGGAGGCGGCGGATATCCGCCAGGGCCTGGTCACGGGGCCGCTGCACCTCCACGCTGAGCTGCTGGGCCCGCCACCAGGCAGCTCTCAGACCTCCGAACACCTGCTCCATTGCGGCGGTCACCCCCTCTGGGATGCGGGCCCTCTTCATCTGGTTGGCGTATGGGTCCTTGAGGCCGAAGCACTCGGCAACCTGCTCGTACCGGCGCAGGAACTCCTCCAGGGTCCACTCACCGTGCCGGACCGCGTCTTCGATCTTGTTCTGGGCCAGCCGCTGCGCCTGCAGATCGCTGTGGTACTCACCTTCGCTCATGGTTTCCTCCTGGCTGTCGTCGTGCCGGGGCGCGTTGTCGCGCGCCCGCGGCGTCGGCTTGTGCGTCGTTGTCCGCGGCTGTCAGTCTTCGTCTATCTCGTCGTGCAGGGGCGCGGACTTCCTGCCCCCGGCGGAGGGACGGCCGCCCGAGGTGCCCAGGAGTTTCTCCAGGGTCGCGTCGAACCCCTCCAGTGCCGGCCCTCCCGCCCCGCCCGTCGTCAGTGGCGTGAACGCCTCCATGACCCGCCGGGCCATCCGCTCACGTGCCTTCTCCGCCGTCTCCACCACGGTGGAGGCCAGTTCGGTGGCCTTCATGGTGCGGTACTTGCCGTCCAGGAACGTCAGTCCGGTCAGGTTGCCCTGGGCGCCCACGGTCACCTCGACCGACCGGTCGCGGGAGACGACCGTCTCCACCGCGCCGGACAGCTGCTGCTCGATGCGTGCCGCGGTGGCCTGAGTGGCTCTCAACTGGGCCTCGGCCTGTGCGATCCGTTCTTCCATCGATTCCTGCACCGTGTCCTCCTGGTTCTGCTGTTGCTGGGCTTGTCTGTGCCGGGGGCCTGTCCGTGTCGCCGGCCCGCGGCGGCCGGGGGGTGTCCCACGGCCGGGGTCGTCACCGGCCGATCACGGTGGGGGCGCCGCCCTCGTCGATGCCCCACACGTCCTCGTCCTCCGGCACCCAGGCCGTGCGCTGGCGGTCGCTGTTCTCGTTGCCGTTCTGCTGCGCGGGAGCGCCGCCCATGGGGGGCATCATCGGAGGCATCGCGGACCCGGTGGTTCCGTAGCGCTGGGGGGCGGTGAGCTCGTCCTGGTACACCGTGTTCCCGCTCCGCTGGCCGCCGCGGCCGGTGACGACGTCGCTGTTGAGCACCGACCTGCTGCGTTCACCGGTCGAGTCGTCGCCCGTCCGGGGCGGGGACATCATGCCCGGGGTCATCGGGGAGCTGCCGTGCGGCTGGCCACCCGGCCCGACGGCGTCGAGCGCCGGGGAGGTGGGGCTGGACGGCAGGGCGCTGTAGGCGTCGTACAGCTCCTCCTCGTAGGGATCGCCGTACGACGTGCTCCAGCCGGTGCGGCTGGGCGTGCTGTCGAACGACGGACTGAGGGGGGCGGTGGTGGTGGACCCGTCCGGGTGGACCGTGGTCACCTTGCCCGTGTCGGGGTCGACGATCGTCGACCTGCCGTCGGGGTAGTCGGTGACCACCGAACCGTCCTCGTCGATCGAGGAGACGCTGCCGTCGGGGTTGTGGACCAGGTCGCCCTTGCCCAGCGGATCGGTGTCCGTCCTGCCCTCGGGGCCCCGGGTGGTCACCGTGCCGGCGTCGGGGTCGATGGTGGTGGACGTGCCGTCCGGGTAGGTGACGGTGACGGTGCCGTCCGCGTTGCCGCGGGGAACGCCCTCGCCGAGGCCGCCCGGCAGTTGCGGCGTGTCGGAGACGAGGGGCGGGCGGGAGGGCAGGTCGATGCCGCCGCGGCCGAGTTCCCCGAGCGCCTGGTCGGCCCGTTCCTTGGCCAGGCGTTCCTGGCGTTCGGCTTCGGCCTTGGCTTCCTTCTCGCGGCGTTCCGCCTCGGCTTTGGCCTCCTGTTCGCGGCGGTCGGCTTCGGCCTTGGCCTCGGCCTCCTTGCGGGCGGCTTCCTTCTTCTCCTCCTCGTAGCGGGCGTTGGCCTCGGCTTCGCGGCGGTTCTGTTCGGCCTGCTGGTGTTCGTAGCGCCGTTGTTCCTCGGCGCGCTGTTCCTCGGCCCGGCGCTCGGCCTGGGCCTGTGCCTCGGCCTGTTTGCGTTCCTGCTCGGCGCGCTGGTGCTCCGCCTTGCGTTCCTGCTCCTCGCGCAGCTGGTCGGCCTTGCGTTCGGCTTCGGCCTGCTCGCGTTCCTGCTCCTCGCGCAGCTGGTCGGCCTTGCGTTCGGCCTCGGCCTCCTTGGCGTCGGCCTTCTCCTGCTGCTCCTTCTCCTTCTGCTCGCGCTCCGCCTTCTCCTGCTCGTAGCGCGCCTGCTGCTCCTTCTCCTTCTGCTCCTGCTCCTTGCGTTCCCTTTCGTAGCGGGCCCGGTTCTCCTCCGCCTGACGCAGTGCCAGTGCCTCCTGACGGGCCGCCTGCTCCTTGGCCTCGCGTTCCTGGCGTTCAGCTTCGGCCTTGGCTTCCTTCTCGCGGCGTGCCGCCTCGGCTTTGGCCTCCTGTTCGCGGCGGTCGGCTTCGGCCTTGGCCTCGGCCTCCTTGCGGGCGGCTTCCTCCTTCTCCTCCTCGTAGCGGGCGTTGGCCTCGGCTTCGCGGCGGTTCTGTTCGGCCTGCTGGTGTTCGTAGCGCCGTTGTTCCTCGGCGCGCTGTTCCTCGGCCCGGCGCTCGGCCTGGGCCTGTGCCTCGGCCTGTTTGCGTTCCTGCTCGGCGCGCAACTCCTCGGCTTCCCGCTTGGCCTGGGCCTCCCGGGCGGCGGCTTTCTGCTCCTGTTCCTTCTCCTTCTGATCGCGCTCCTTCTTCTCCTGCTCGTAGCGAGCTTCCTGCTCCTTCTCCCTGCGTTCCTGGTCGGCCTTCTGTTCCTCGTACTGCTTCCTCTGTTCCGCCTTGTCCTTCTCGTGCTGCTCTTTCTGCTCCGCCCTGTCCTTCTCGTACTGGGCCTTCTGCTCCTCCTGTTCCTTCTTGTTGTCCTTCTCGGTCCGCTCCTGCTTGTCCTTGGTGTACTCCTGGTAGAGGTCGTAACTCCCCGTCTTGATCACGGGGAACTCGCCGATGTTGTTCCAGGTGTTGAACACCGCTGCCTTGGCCCTGCGGGCGGTCTCGCCCAGGCTCTGGTCCATGTCCCGTTCCCAGTTGGCGACAGCCTGGTTGGTGATGGCCTTCCAGGTGCTCAGCTCGAACAAGGGCCCGTAGGAGCGTCCGGAGCGGTCGACGGCATGGTCGGAGAAGTGCCCCATGCTGTGCGACACGACGTCGTACTGGGTGATGAGCGCGCCGCCGGGCGTTTGTTCCAATTTCTGCTCGACACTGAAGCCGATGGCCAGCCGGTTGTTGAACGTGACGTGGTGGTCGACCTCGTCGATCAGTTGCTTCAGTGACACCAGCGGATGTCCGTGATCCGGATACCAGAGGCTCCACGCGTTGTACATCTCGGTGGCGGCGGCGCGCAGTTCCTCCTTGGCCGCCTGGAGCTTCTTCGCCTGCACCGAACGGCCGGAGGTGACCCGCAGGGACTCGGAGAACTTCTCGTAGTTGCGGTTCAGGCGGCGGACCAGGTCGTGGAAGACGCCGGCCGCCTGGCCGAGCCAGGCCGAGTGCTCCTTGCCGAGGGAGCCTTCCCAGCGGTCGAGCTGGGCGGCACCCTGGTGGAAGAAGCGTGCCACCCGGTCGAAGGCGTCACTGGCCCGGTCGAACGTGGCGAGGTCGACCTGGTCGGCCGGGAGGACCGCGGCCCCGCTCCACGCGAAGCCCCGCGTCCCGCCCTCCTGGTACAGCAGTCGGTGCAGGGCCAGGCCGGTGCCGTGGATGTACTGGAAGAGCTTGGTGCTGTCCCAGGTGGGGCGGCCGGTCATCCCGGCGTGGTTCTCCAGGTGGCTCTGGAAGGTGCCGCCCTCCCGTACCCCCGGGCCGGTGGGGACGGAGGTGATCTTCTGGCCGGTCGCGGGGTCGACGTGCGTGACGGTGCCCAGGAAGGACAGGCGGGCCGCGTGGTAACCGAGGCCGCTGCCCTCACGCCGGGCGAAGGGGATGACGTAGTCGGTGTTGTCCACCTGCCAGCCGTGGTTCGCCGACTGGAAGTCGCTCTCGCTGATGCGGGTGATCTCCACCTTCAGCATCTTCATGTCGTCGGTGCCCTTCAGCGACTCGAAGATTTCGCTGCGGTCCGGGGCGGGATAGCCGGTGATGGCTGAGACCGTTTCCCTCCACGGGTCCGGCATGCTCCCGGTGGGAGTACTCACGACGTGTCCTTTCCGGCGTCGGAACGGGCGGGCGGCAGGTGGTCACCTCTCGGTGTCGTCGGCGCTGCCAGGCCCGCCGAGGACGTCACTGACGTCCTCCAAGTGCTCCAGGAACTGGCGTCCTTCGATCTTCTCCAGCGACTGGCCCTGGGTTTTGAACAGGACGTCCATGGCGTCCCGCAGGTTTTCCTCGATCGACTTGAACAGGTCGATCTGTTCCCTGACCGTGGCGTCGATCGACTCGGCCGACGTGCGCACACTGTCGTTCAGGTGCTTGCCGGAGAAGGAGTCGTCGTTGGCCAGCCTGCCGATGTTCAGCGGTTTGACCTGGTCCAGGGTGAGGGTGTCGACGGTTCCTCCGAGCAGTACCCACATGGACGGCACACCCGTGCCCGGCTCGTTCTCCAGCAGGCCTTCGAGTTGCTTCCGGAACGGCCCGACCTCCTCGGTGAGGAAGCTCTCCAGCCATTTCCGGTCCAGGCGCACGGTGTTCTTGTCGTCGGGCACGGGAAACTCCTGTCTCGTTCTTCTCTGGCCCCGGCGAACCGGGACGGGAGGCCGGACCTCAGGGGTGCGGCGGGGCCGTACGCGCAGGGCGACCGGCCCCGCCGGCTCGGTCAGCGGGCCCAGACGTCCTGGAACGCCTCGGCCAGCCGCTGCTCGTTGCGCCGGTAGTCGTCGGAGATGTCGACGAGCAGATGGCTGTAGGAGTCCAGCTCCCGCTTCATCGCCCGCACGGACTCGTCCCACTCCGCCTGCTTGGCGGCGTACTGGATGTTGTCGTCACCGACCCAGGACCTGCTCAGCGCGGTGAGTTCCATCTCCAGGTTGTCGAGCACGGTCTCCAGCGCCACGGTCTGGGCCATGATGTTGTCGGCGGCGTTCTGGACGTGGTTGTACTCGATGTGGATGATGCCGTCGGTCTGATCGGACATGTGCCTCTCCTTCTTGTGGGTGCGGCCCGTTCCTCTCCGGGACCGGAGGTGCCGGACACGGTGCCCGGCCGGGTACGGCGCGGCTGGGACGGCCGGTGCCGTCAGGGGTTGAGCGCGGTGGTGATGTAGTCGCTCTGCTGGGAGCGCTCCTGGATCCGTTCCACGTTGGTCGCCTGTCCCTTGGCCTTCTCACCGAGGGCGATGGTCATCTGGTCCTCCAGGGCGCGCAGGGCGCTCTGGATGCGTGCCGCGTGGCCCAGCCACTTGTCGACGAGCTGCTGGAACGCCTGGGCGTCGTCGCCCGCCCAGTGCGGGCCGAGGTCGTACTTCGACCCCTGGACGTCCGCGACGATGCGGCTGATGCCGCTGTCCGCCATGTTGAGGGCGGAGATGCCCGCCCTGAGGTCCTGTGCCCTCGATGCCTGCATTCCGTTGCTGGACATGAACGGTTCCTTTCATCCTGGACGTTGCGCGGCGGCCCGGCCTTGTCCGGGTCGCCGGGCGGTCACCTGACGGTCGGCCGCCCGCTTCTGGCGCCGGGGCCTCAACCGCTCCCCGGGTCCTGTGCGGTGGTCTTGCCGCCGCGGGCGGCGCCGGGTTCGGCGCAGCGTGGGGCGGTGAGCGTGGCGCGGCCCGCGGCGGCGTCGGTCTCGGTCAGGTCGGGACCGGTGGGCAGCATCGACAGCAGCAGGGAGGGCAGCGCGGTCGCCGAGGCCGACGCGTGCCCCAGCGCCTGCAATGCCTTCTCGTCGGGCACCCGGTACTTCAGGCCGCTGTCCGTCACCAGATAGGTGGTGTTGCCCACGTCGACGCCTGCGGCGCCCAGCACCCGCACCAGTGCGCCGCCGCCCGCCGGGACGGTGACACGGTCCACCGGCAGGCAGGCCGCGGCCACGTGCTCCGCGGGTGGCTGCGTGACCGGCCCGAGGGAGTCCTCCCGCACCAGGGACACGCGCACCCGGGTGCCGTCCCGGCCGGGACGGACCTGGACGCACGGTGTCCGGTCCGCGGCCACCGTGGCCGGCCGCGGCGGTGAGGCGGGCAGCCCGGCGCCCGGCCCGGGAGCGGACTTGCCCGGTACGACGTGGCCGCCGATGGCGTCCGCTCTGAGCTGCCGCACCACGACGGTGCCGCCGTCGTAGGCCTTGTCACGGGTGGCGGGATCGCCGAGCAGGAGGGCGGCGGCCGTGTCGGTCAGCGGTACCAGGCCGTCGCGGCGCAGCAGGTGCATCTGGGGGGCCGCGCCGGGCACGGTGATCCGGAAGAGCTGTCCGACTCTTGTCCGTTGGCCGCTGAGGTCCGGTCCGCGTTCGCCCCGGCCGGGTACCGCGACGGGCGTCAGATCGGGGCCGGCCGGGAGCGCGGACAGGAAGGCGGCCGACACCCGCAGGGGGGCGACGGAGCCGTAGCCCAGCGAGGCGGCGGCGCGTGAGCCGGCGTCGAGCCGCAGCCGGCTGCCCCGCCACACCAGGTACGCGGTGCCGTCGGGGGCCTCGACCAGCAGGGCGCGTCCGCCGCCGACGTCCTGGCCGGCGGCGTCGGAGGCGACCGCGAGCGTGGTCGTGGTCTCCTGCTTGTCGCTGGTGCCGGCCGGTGTGACGGTGGGGCGTGAGCACACCAGCCACGGGTCGGTCGACAGGTCGTCGGGTTTCGGGAGGGCGTCGGGGGCACCGGGGATTCCCACGGGCGGCCCGTGGGGGGTGTCGCGCAGGGAGCCGCTGCCGACCGCGGTGGTCTTCATCTCGGCGCCGAGCAGCAGGCGGGCGGAGGCGTGGTTGCGTACCGGCCGGAGCCGTCCGTCCAGGTAGAGGTAGCGCGAACCGATGTCCCGGTCGACGACCAGGGTTCCCGCGGCGCGCCAGGAGTCCTTGACACCGGGTTTGATCAGTCCGAAGACGAAGGCGCCGGCGCAGATGAGCACCGTCACCACCACACCGATGGCCGTGCCGCGGTTGGTGCGGCCCTGCGGGCTCTCGGGGGCGTCGGGATCGGCTCGGAGCATGCTGGAGGTCAGTCGCCCCATCACGAAGAGATGAGCCTGGACCTGGTCGCGTTTGGTCTGCATCGTCGTGTGGTCCCCCGGTCATCCCTTGATCGAGCGCAGCACGCCGTAGACGCCGAGCACCCACATGGCCAGGGGCAGCAGGCTGATGGCCGCCAGGGAATGCAGCAGTTCGGCGGCGCGCCCCCAGTAGGGCACCAGTCGGCGTCCGGGCACTGTCCATGAGGCGATGGCGAGGCCGGCGGCCCCCGCCACTAGTCCGGCGACCAGCAGCAGCCGGCCGCCGGAGGCGGAGTCCCAGGCCGAGCCGAGTGCCAGCAGCACCACGCCGCCGGCGCCGGGCACCGTCAGGGACAGCCGCTGCCAGACGTTGCCCAGGACGCGGGCGTGCAGCAGCAGGAGCAGGGACAGCGTCACCGCCGTGAGGGTCATCGCCAGGTCGGGCTGCAGCAGCAGACCCGTCAGGCAGGCCGCACAGATGGCTCCGACCGCCGCGTACAGGGCGGTCATCCAGCTGTCGGCCAGCACCGCGCGGGCGGCGACCTCCTCGCTGGCGTGCGGCTCGATGTTCTCCTGCAGCTGTGCGGCGTTGGTGGGCAGGGGAGGCATGCGCAGTCCGGCCAGCCGGAATGCCAGGGAGGGGACGAAGGCGCCGAAGACCACCGCCACCAGCGCCATGATGCCCGCGCAGTGCGCGGGCGACAGGTCCGCCAGGAGCATGAGTGCCCCGGTGAGGGCGCCGCTGGCGGCCACCACGCAGACGCCCAGGAAGAGCGCCGGGTAGGCGGCCACCGCTGCCAGGGCCAGGACGGCGGCGCCTGCGGCGGCGGCCGAGGCGGCCAGCAGCCTGGCTCCGGCCACCTCCCACGCCTGGTCGCCCTCGATCGTGCCGCCGGGCAGCAGCCAGCCCGCGAGGACCAGACAGGGCACGGCCATGGTTCCCAGGGCCGCGCCCGCGCCCGCGTCGCCCACCGCGCGGCTGGCCGATCCGGCTCCCGCGACCAGCAACAGGCCGACCACGGTGGCGGCCAGCGCCCGTATGGACGCCGAGCCGCCACCGGGCAGGGCGAGGACCACCGTGCCGGCTGCGAGCGCGGACACCGCCAGGCCCAGCAGCATCCTGCGACTGGCTCCGGAGGACCATCCGTACCGGTGCTCCCGCATGGTGGTGGCGATGCCGTCCACGAGGTCGTCCAGGTGGATGTCGGGCAGGGTCTCGGCGCGGGGGCGCAGATGGAGGGTGGCTCCGTCGCGTACGTCCAGGCTCCTGAGTGTCGATTCCTCGTCGAGGGGCCGCTCGCCCAAGCGCTGGAGCACCCACCCGCCGTGGTCGGCGCCGGCTTCCGCCGTCTCCTGCCCGCAGTAGCCCAGCAGGGCGGGCAGGAGGTCGGCCACGGGGGTGTCGGCGGGTACCGCGAGGTCGATGCTCCTGGTGGGAGCGCACACGGTGAGGTGGCACAGTGCCGCCGCCTGACTGTCGCTCATGTGACCCGGTCCACGCCTTCCTTGTGACTGATCGAGTGTTGTGTTGCTTTTGAGGTTTATGCGTACTATCTGACGGTGTCGTCGGCTTCTGCTATCGGCGACGTCCGGTGTTCGTCACCGCTTCTACGTGGAGGCCGCAGCTCCGGTTCGAGCAAAGGCAGCCGGTTTTGCGGAAGTTCCCGTCAACCGCCGACGGGCGCCCGCCCGCCTTTTCACCCCCGCGCCCCCGCCGCAGTCCGGGCCGTGCACCCGCGCCCGGACGCTCACCACGTCCGTGAAGGAGTCGTCCCGTTGAGCGTGGTCCTCTTCCGTAGACCCGCCCGCCGCCGCGGGCCCGACATGCCCGAGGGTGAACTCAGCCTCCAGGAACCGCCCACACTGCCGGAGCTGGTGCCCGATTCGTCGGCGGTGTGGAACTACCTGCCGATGGCGCTGATGTCGGTGTCGATGATGTTGATGTTCATCAGGCCGGGCGCGGTCGGCGGCTTCATGTACCTGGCCATCGGCATGATGGTCCTCTCGGCGGCCGCCATGATGCTCGGTCAGGTCATGCGGCGCGCCGGTGAGCGCAAGCAGAAGCTGAAGGGCGAACGCCGCGACTACCTGCGCTACCTGGGCCAGATCAGGCGCAAGGTGCGCGGGGCCGTCGCCGACCAGCAGCGGGCCCTGGCCTGGCGGCATCCTGAACCCGTCGCGCTCATCACCACGGTCGGCACCTCACGGCTGTGGGAACGCCGAGTCACCGACGAGGACTTCGGCGAGGTACGGCTGGCGGTCGGCGAGCAGAAACTGGGCCTGCGGCTGGCACCGTTGTCGACCAGTCCGGTGGAGGACCTGGAGCCGCTGAGCGCGCACGCCCTGCGCAGTTTCATCCGGGCGTACTCCACCGTGCCCGGCCAGCCCATCGCCCTGTATCTGCGCACCTGGGCCCGCATCCTGCTGCGCGGCGAGGAGGACGACGTCCGTCACCTGGTCCGCGCGATGCTGGCGCAGCTAGCGGTCTTCCACTCCCCGGACGATCTGTGGATCGCGCTGTGCGTGTCCGACGAACGGCGCCGGGAGTGGGAGTGGACCAAGTGGCTGCCGCACGTGCTGCACCGTGAGCAGGAGGACGGGGCCGGCCCCGCCCGGATGGTCGTCTCGGCACTGGGGGAGCTGGAAAACCTGCTGGGTGCCGAGTTCGCCGAACGGCCCCCGTTCGAGCCCGACACCGTACCGGGGCCCGAGGAGCCCCTCACTGTCATCGTCCTGGACGGCGTCAGCGTCCCCTCCGGGCACCGGCTGGACGGGCACGGCTTCCGCAACGCGGTCGTCCTGGATCTGGACCAGTCGCTGACCTGGCGGCCGGGCCGCACCACCCTGCGGCTGGAGGTCGCCCCGAACGGCGTCAGCCTGGTGCGCACCGACCGCGACCGCAAGGAGCAGCGCACCCTGCTCGGGCGCCCCGACGCCCTCGGTCCGGTCGCCGCCCGCGCGCTGGGCAAGGCCCTGGCGCCCTACCGGCTGAGCCTGGGCGCTGAGTCGGCACAGCCCATGGCCAAGGACGTGGAGCTGACCCGGCTGCTGGGCATCGTCGACCTGCACCGCCACGACCCCGTGACGCTGTGGGAACAGCACACGGGCAGCTCCCGGCTGCGGGTGCCCATAGCCGTCGACACCGAGGGCCGCCCGGTGGAGCTGGACATCAAGGAGTCGGCGCAGGGCGGCACCGGCCCGCACGGCATGCTCATCGGCGCCACCGGCTCCGGCAAGAGCGAACTGCTGCGCACCCTGGTTCTGGCACTCGCCCTGACCAACTCCTCCGAGACCCTCAACTTCGTCCTCGTCGACTTCAAGGGCGGCGCCACCTTCCTGGGCCTGGACGAGTTGCCCCACACCTCGGCGGTGATCACCAACCTGGCCGACGAGGTCGCCCTGGTCGCCCGCATGCAGGACGCCCTGCACGGCGAACTGATCCGTCGTCAGGAACTGCTGCGCGCCGCCGGCAACTACACCTCCGCCCTGGAGTACGAGAAGGCCCGCGCCGCGGGCACCCCTCTGGAACCGCTGCCCAGCCTGTTCGTGGTCGTCGACGAGTTCAGCGAACTGCTCGCGGCGCACCGCGAGTTCATGGAACTGTTCGTCATGATCGGCCGTCTCGGCCGTTCACTGGGCGTCCACCTGCTGCTGGCCTCGCAGCGCCTGGACGAGGGCCGCATCCACCAGTTGGAGAGCCACCTGTCCTACCGGATCGGCCTGCGGACCTTCTCCGCCATGGAGAGCCGCGGTGTCCTCGGCGTGCCCGACGCCTACCAGTTGCCCCCGCAGCCCGGCAGCGGCTACCTCAAGAGCGGCGTGGAGGCGCTGACCCGATTCCGCGCCGCCTACGTCTCCGGCGCCCACCGCCGCAGCTCGGACAGCGGCCACCGGGCGCGGGTGGCCAGCCAGGTGGTGCCCTGGAGCACCGACTGGGTGGTGCCCCGGGCCCTGCCGGACCAGGAGGAGGGAGAGCCCGCGCCCGACCCGCAGGGGGCCCCGGAGGCGGAGAGCGGCGAGACGCTGCTGTCGGTGGCGGTGGACCGACTGCGCCACGCCGGACCGCCGGCGCACCAGGTGTGGCTGCCGCCGCTGGAGGAGTCTCCGTCCCTGGATCAGTTGCTGCCGCCACTCGTCCCCGACCCGCGCTACGGACTGAGCATCGTCGACTCGCCGCTGAGGGGCCGGTTGACCGTACCCGTCGGCATCGTCGACAAGCCCTTCGAGCAGCTGCGCGAGCTGCTGACGGTGGACCTGTCGGGGGCCGGCGGACACGTCGCCGTCGCGGGAGGCCCGCAGAGCGGCAAGAGCACCCTGGTCCGGACGCTGGTCACGGCCCTCGCCCTGACCCACACCCCGCGCGAGGTGCAGTTCTACTGCCTGGACTTCGGCGGCGGCACCCTGGCCGGTCTGGCCGGGCTGCCGCACGTGGCCGGGGTCGCGCCCCGGCTGGACGCCGAGCGCGTGGGCCGCACCGTCGCCGAGGTCAACACACTCCTGGAACACCGGGAGAAGTTCTTCCTCGCCCACGGCATCGACTCCATGCCCAGCTACCGCCGTCGCCGGGCGGCCGGAGAGTTCGCCGACGAGCCCCACGGGGACGTCTTCCTGGTCATCGACGGCTGGTCGACCGTCCGCCAGGACTTCGACCAGCACATCCCCGCCTTCAACGCACTGGCCACCCGCGGTCTGAACTACGGCATCCATCTGATCACCACCACCGCACGCTGGGTGGAACTGACCTCCGCGGTGCGCGACCAGGCCGCCACCCACCTCGAGCTGCGCATGGGAGACCCGATGGACTCCCAGTTCACCTCGCGGCGGGCCGCGGCCGTTCCCCGCAGTCCCGGCCGTGGCCTGACCCAGGACCAGCTGCACTACCTCGCCGCGCTGCCCCGCATCGACGGCGCGGACGGCACCGACGACCTCTCCGAGGGGGTCGCCTCCCTGGTAGCCGCGGTCGCCGAAAGCTGGACCGGCCCGCCCGCCCCGCCGCTGCGGATGCTGCCCGCCGTCCTGCCGGTCGCGGACCTGGACGCGCCCACCGGTGACTTCAAGGTCGCGCTGGGACTGGAGGAGGAACGGCTCGACACGGTATGGCACGACTTCTCCGAAACCCCGCACCTGGTCGTGATCGGTGACACCGAGAGCGGCAAGACCAACCTCCTGCGGCTGCTCACCCGGGCCATCACCGAGCGCTACACGCCCGACGAGGCCCGCATCATGGTCGTGGACTACCGCAGGACCCTGGTGGAGGCCGTCCCCGAGGAGTACCGCCTGGGCCACGCGGTGGCCACGGACGGACTGAGGGAACTCATCGTGGGCGTGGACCGGGCGGTGCGCGCGAGGACACCCGGGCCAGACATCGCCCCGGCCCGGATGAAACGGTGCGACTGGTGGCAGGGGCCCCGGCTGTTCATCCTCGTCGACGACTACGACATGGTCGGCGGCGGGCCGTCCAGCCAGCCCCTGGCGCCGATCGTCGACCACCTGGCCATGGGCTGGGAGGTCGGCGTGCACCTGGTCGTGACCCGCGCCGCCAGTGGGGCCGCCCGCGGCATGGGGGAGATGGTCATGCGACGGCTGATGGAGATCAACACGCCCGCCCTGCAACTGTCCTGCCCGCCTTCGGAGGGCTACGTGTTCAGCGGACTCAAGGGCCGCATACTGGCCCCGGGGCGCGCCTTCCACATCGCCCGCCGCAAGACCGTGCAGATGCAGACCGGACTGGTCGAGGAGCCGGCCGGCGACGCCGGGTCATGACCCCGCCCCGGCATCCGCAGCGGTCCCGGCCCCGCCGGGACCGCCCTGCCCCGGTCCGGCCCCGTCCTCCTCGCCCCGGCCCGTCACGCCCGGCCCGCCCCGGCCGGTAGCGGGCGTGAACGTGCGGCCGGGGCCGGCCGGGGGGACTGCCACGCTGTGGGACGGCTGCGGCCCGCCGGGGGCCGGCCCCCTCAGGTAGTCGCCTGCGGCCGGCCCGCGCCGTCCGGCCCGCCGGGGCGCCAGCCCCGGGCCCGCCCCCGGGGTATGACGACCGCTGCCCCCGCCACCAGCACCAGCAACCCGCTCACCGCGGCCGCCACCGTCAGTGACCGGTTCCGGGGCGTCTCGGAGGGCGGGGCGGTCACCTTCACCGGCGGGACGGCGGGTGCCCCGGCCGGCGCGGCCGGGTCGATGGCGGCCAGCGCCGCGTACGGGTCCAGGAGCGGAATGTCGGCGGGATAGCCGTAGGCCACCAGACGCCGGGAGACCTCGACCGCGCTCAGCTCTGGATGGTAGGCGCGCAGCAGGGCCGCGGACCCCGCCACGTGGGCCGCCGCGAACGAGGGGCCCGAGCCGATGAAGTGGCCTCCGCGCGGACCCGTGCTGACCACCAGTCCGCCCGGGGCCGCCAGGTCGGCGGAGAACACCGGCACCGCGTCCTCGGGCCGGGTGCCGCCGGGTCCGTGGTCGACGACGGAGAGCACCCGGGGGGCGAAAGCGGGCCAGTACGGGCGCGGCCGGGCGCCGTCTTGCTCGGGCGGCGTGTCGGGCGCGGCCGGTGCGATCACCAGTGCGTCGCGGCTCGCGGCGTGGGCGACGGCCTCGGTCAGCTGCTGCCGGCCGTCGGCCAGGGCGCTCCCGACATAGATCACACCGGCACCCTGGTCGGCTGCGGAGCGGATACCTTGGGCCACCCGCTCCGCCGACGGCGTCCCGCGCTCGTCGGTGCCGCGTACGGCCAGCAGACGCACCTGAGGTGCCAGGCCGGCCACTCCGACGCCCTCGGTGCGGGCCGCGGCGACGAGCCCGGCCGCGAAGGTGCCGTGCCCGACACAGTCACGGGCCGCGTCGCCGAGCGCGGTGACCCGGCCGGCCAGCGCTCTGACGTCCGCGTCGACGCCGGTGTCCACGACGGCCACGGTGATGCCCTGTCCCTGGGAGAGATCCCACAGCCGGTCGAGGCCGAGTGACCGGCGGGACCAGGGCACCCGGTCGGTGGTCACCTCCGACGCGCCCGTGCATGGCCGGCCGTCCTTCAAAGCCGAGGGAATGCGGGGCAGGCTCACGACAGGGTCGCTGCCGGACGAGGCAGGCGGGGCGGCGGGCGCTCGCGCGCCGGCGGAGGGGGCGAGGACGGTGCTCAGCGCCACGGCGGGCGCGACCATGGACACGGCCACCCTGGAGATCAGGCGGAGGCGGGGCGATGTGGACACGCCCTGCACAACGTCCGGTGCGGGGCGGGAGGTTCACTGCGGGCGGACACGGGTCGGGCGTGGTCGGGGCGCACCCTCCCCACCGGCACGGCGGGGTGTTCACCGGTTCCGCCGCCGTGGGCGCAGGCACCGCTGCGGCGCCGGTCCGGTCCGGCACGCCGAGCAGGTCAGGGCCGGTCCGCCCGCAGCCGGTCCGGGGGGTCGGCGGGCCCGCCGTGTCCAGGCGCCTCCGCTTCGGCGCGCGGTTCCCGGTGCGGCCCCCGCCGTTCGGGTGAGGACGTGAGGGCGGCCCCCCGGGCTCCGACCCGATCGTCCCGGTTCCCCGAGGGCTTCGCGTCACCTCGCGCCGACTGCGCTCCTGCATGGCCCGGGAGGTGAACCGGCCCCTGCGGACCCGCGTTGTGCGTGGGGGCGTACCGACCGCCCCGCGGCGACCGGTTGGGGCAGAACCGGGCCGGGTCTGGCCCAGGTGGCCGCGCACTTCTCCGTTGGAGGGCAGCAATGAAAGTCAGACAGAAGGCGATGACGGCACTGGCGGTCACCGCGATCCTGGCCGGCAGCGCTGCCGGGGCGCACCTGCTCGCCTCCCCGCCGGTGCAGGCCGCGGCGAGCGCGCCGGACACCGTCCCGCTGCTGCTCAAGAACCGCTCAGGGCTCGGCGAGCGGGTCTACGTGTACGTCCTGGGTACCTCGCTTAGCACGGGCCGTCAGGGCTACGCCGACGCGAAGGGCGTCTTTCACCCCTGGCCTGCTGCCGGGGCCACCCCCGTCCCCGCACCCGATGTGGCGATCGCCGGCCCCGGGCACGGCCACAGCCTGATGCTGAAGCTGCCCAAGCTGTCCGGTCGGGTGTACTTCTCCTACGGCCGCAAGCTGGACTTCCGGCTCACCGGCGACGGGTTGGTGCAGCCCGCGCCCCAGAACCCTTCCGACCCGAACCGGGACACGCTGTTCAACTGGGCCGAGTACACGCTCAACGACTCCGGGCTGTGGCTCAACAGCACCCAGGTCGACATGGTCTCCGCCCCCTACGCCGTCGGCCTGATGCGCTCCGACGGCAGCGTCGTACGCACCGGCCGCCTCGAGCCCGGCGGTTATCACGCCTTCTTCGAGGACCTGCGCAGCCGCCCGGGCGGCTGGCGTGGTCTGGTGCAGACGCGTTCCGACGGCACCGTGCTGCGGGCCCTGTCACCCGGTCACGGCGTCACCTCGGGCGCGTTGCCCGCCGACATCACGGACGACTACGTGAACCGCGTATGGGAGAAGTACACCGGTTCCACGCTCACCGTGGCGCCCTTCTCCGACCGTCCACAGGTGAAGTACCACGGCCGGGTCTCCGGTGACACCATGAACTTCACCGATGACTCCGGGCAGTTCGTGACGGCGTTCAAGAAGCCCGACGCCGACTCCGTCTTCAACTGCCACAAGCACCTCGACGCCCCCAACGACCCGGTGCGCGGCCCGATCTCGCGGACCCTGTGCGCCGGTTACAACCGCGGCACGCTGCTCGACGGAAACGTCGAGCCCGACTCGCCGTCGGCCGCCACCGCCGAGACCGGCACGAACCTCTACGCGCGCAACCTCCACGCCCACATGGCCGACGGCAAGGCCTACGCCTTCGCCTTCGACGACGTCGGCCACCAGGAGCCCTTGGTGCACGACGCCGACCCGAGGAGGGCCTACCTCACGCTCGACCCGTTCAGCTGACCCCGCCCGCCCTGCCGCCGACCCGGTCCGAGGGCTGCCCCTCGGACCGGGCCGTACGCACCGGAGCGGCCCGCGTCCACAGCAGGCCCACTCCCGCGACCGCGGGGTCCCTCAGCAGGCGTCCGTCAGCAGGAGCCCGCCAGTGACGGCGCCCGCCACTGGTACTTGGCCGGCTTGTCCACGGAGGAGCGGGCCGAGGCACTGACGGTGCCGTCGTTCCAGCCCGTGACGTACTCGCCGAAGGGCTTGCTGACCAGCGTGACGGCACAGCCGGACCGGGAGACGGTCCACTTCTGACCGGTGTCCTTCACGGTGCAACTGGAGACGTACAGCTGGGTGCCGTCGGTGTCCAGGCAGCGGTTGGCCGCGGTGTCCTTGAGCAGGTACGTGCCGTCGCCCACCTCGTAACGCTGCCAGGGCGAAGCACCGCAGGAGCCCTGGCCCACCACCCGGGTGGACAGCTTGACCAGGCACTTCCCGGTGTGTGCGTTGGTCATTCGGTGCGTGCCGGGCAGCCATTCACCCTGGGCGGGACGGGGAGGTGAGGTCGTCTCGGACTCGGTGTAGCTTTCCGCGGGCTCTTGCTTCGTGGTGTTCTTGGCTTCCTCCACACCGCCGGTGCCGGTGTCGGTGGCGGTGCTGGTATGGGCGTCGGTGACGGTGTCCGTGTCACGATCCTTGGCCCCTTCGTCGGTGCCGTCGCCCCCGGTGGCGACAGGCTTGGCCCCGGGGACGCCTGCCAGGACCGGCTTTGTCCCCGTCCAGTCCTTGTCCTTGTTCTGCTCCTTCTCCTTGTCCTTGGCATCGGGCTCGACGGTGGGCGGGGCCGCGGCGAAGCCGCTGCCGTCCTCCCTCCCGTCGATGCCCGTCAGCAGCGTGTCCTGGCCCGCCTCGGCGGACGTACCACGCTGATCGTCGTCACCGCCCGCGAAAAGCAGCGGCACGCCCAGCAGTACCGCTCCGACCAGTGCCGCCGCCGCCAGCATCGGCTTGCGAGGCCGGCCGAACCCGGCCAGCGTCCGGCCGGCCGCGTCGGGCGGCTCGGCCACGCCCGACGCGGCCGTGGCCGGGGCGACCGCCACATCGGCCTCTGGCTCCGCGGCGGCCTCTCGGCGTGCCGTGGTACGGGTTTCCGCGCCGCCCCTCGTCTCGGACGCAGCGCCGGCGGCTGTGTCGTCGGCTTCCGTTCGGCTACCGGGGCGGCCTTCGGCCCGGTTCTCCGCCCGGCTCCCGGCACTGTGCCGCTCGGCCGCCTCCCGCGACAGCGTCGGCCGGCGCCAGCCGCGCTGACGGGTCGAGGGTTCCTGGGTCCGCTCCTCCTCGGCCCGCTGCGGCTCCTCCGCCGCGCCGGCCGCGCCGGCCGCTTCGGTACGCCCGCGGCGGGCGACCAGCGAGTCCAGCGCCGTGCCCGGGTCACCCGTCACGGCGGGCAGGGTCGCCGCTTGCCGTACGGACATCCGTCCGGGGCGCTGCCGCCCCTCGGTGTCCGCAGCGCCGGCCGGGCCCGGGGCGGAACTGGTGCGTCGTGAATAACCCTGCCGGGAGTGTCCGGTGGATGATTCGTCCCCCACACTTCCTCCTCAGTGGTCGAGACGGCCCGTATGGCCGTCCTTCTCACTACGAGATGAGGTGGATCCGGTTCACTGCGGGTGCCGTGAGCTTCGCCCACCGGCAACCCGCCCCCGCATCCGGGGTGACTTGTCGCCTCGGCCATGACCGGCGTGGTGCCCCCCGGCTTTCCCATGCGTGTCCTCAGCGACCAGAGCGACTCTGAGACTGAGGTGGGCCGACCGGTGCGGGCCGACCGAGGGGAAACCTCCGGAGGTGCGGTGGCGCGTGAGCGCACGCCGTGCCCCCAACTCCGTCTGTTTTTTGGGGGGAGTCGGCTGTCCTGGACAGGCTGCCGTGAACCGCTTCAACCTGCACGACGTTCCTGCTACGGACATTCGATTCCGAACGAGCGAGTGAGGAAGATCTACGTGCGCAGGATTCTCTCGGCCCTGGCCGTGTGCGGTGGGCTGGCGGCGACCACGGTCGTGGCCCAGCCCGCGCAGGCGGCGGACCGGTGGCCGCACCGCCTCCAGAACGTCGCCACCTACCAGTGCCTGGCCGCTACCACGAACCGGCAGGTCTATCAGGCCCCGTGCGGCGACGGGCCGGCGACCGTGCTCAACCGATGGATGATCGACGTGGAGTCCGGGACCAACCAGCGCGTGCGGCACGTGTACACCGACAAGTGCCTCGACACCGATGGCACCAAGGTCTACGTGTCCACCTGCAGCGCTGCCGACCCCGGGCAGAAGTGGGACCAGATGGAGCGCGGGGCCCGCTGGCGCGCCTTCAACGGCGAGTTCCTCACCGCGTGGAACGCCGGTCCGGTGACCGTGGCCGACCTGGAGGAGATGGACAACTTCGAAAAGGGCAAGTGGGGTCTGCTGTCCTGACGCACCTGGTGGCCCGGTTGCGGCACAAGCGTCCGCGGGGAGCGGGCACTCGCGCCGAACAAGCGGTGTGGACGTGCACCGCGGCATCGGCCCTACGCGGCAACGTGTCCAGCACGGACCATGGCGACCCCGCACGTCGCCGGCGCCGCCGCGCTGCTGGCCCAGCGCCACCCCGACTGGGACGGCGAGCGCATCAGGTCCGCCCTGACCACCTCCGCCGAACCCGGCCCCTACAGCTCGTTTCATCAGGGCACCGGCCGCGTCGACGTGAACCGTGCGATGGCCCAGAGCGTCATCGCCGACCAGGCACGGCTCAACTTCGGCCTGCAACAGTGGCCGCACCACGACGACGAGCGGGTGACCAAGGAGCTGACCTACCGCAACACCGGCACGCGGCCCGTCGACCTCGCCCTCTCCGTGGACGCCCGCGCTGTCGACGGCACGTCCACACCCGAGGGCATGTTCACGGTGTCACCGGCGCGGCTGACCGTACCGGCGGGTGGCACGGCGACAGCCGAAGTGACCGCGGACACGCGCCTGGGCACCACGGACGGCGCGTTCGGAGGCTCCGTCGCCGCCGCGTCCGCCGACGGCTCGGTGCGTGTGCGCACCGCTGTCGGTGTCGAACGCGAGAAGGAGGCCTACGACCTGACCGTCCGCCATGTCGACGAGAACGGCCGTCCCACGGGTGACGGTGTCACCTCCGTCGCGCGACACGATCGCCCACTCGGCGCAGAGCTGGCCGATGAGACGGACGGCGAGAGCACGGTCCGGCTCCCGGCGGGCGACTATTCACTCGCTGGAGTGATCCACCCCGGCGGCGACACCAACGCGTTCATCGTCCAGCCCAGACTGCGGCTCGGCGCCGACACCGTCGTCGACGTCGATGCCCGCGCCGCCCGCCCGGTCCGCATCTCCCTGCCGGACGCCGACACGGCCGCCAGGTCGGCCAGCCTCACGCTGATGCCCGACCCCGCCACAGGGCGGTCCAAGGGCTGGCAGCACGTGTCGATGTCCGACTTCGACGGTGTCACCGTCGGACAGCTCGGACCCCGGCTGCACGAGGACGAGGCGCTGCTGCGGTACGCCGGCGAGTGGACGCGTACCGACAGCTGGGGTAAACCGGTCTCCTACCACCTGGCGTACGACCGCACCGGCGACCTCGCCGGCTTCACCACCGAGGTGCGACGGGACCAGTTGGCCAGGGTCATTTTCTCCGCCCCCGCCGTCACCAGCGGCCAGCGCATGCAGCGCGCGGTTATGCCGGAGGCGATCGGCGACGGCCTGAGGTTCGGCCGCTCCACCGAATTCGCCCTGCCGACGCAAACCACGGACTACGTCCTCGACAGTGGCATCCGCTGGCTCGTCACGGGCGCCGTGAGGGACAGTGCCGCGGACCCCGCGTCCGAGAGCAGTCTGCTGATGTACCCCCGGACGTGGAAGGCGGGACACACCTACGTCGAACGTTTCAACGGCGCCGTCTTCGGCCCGGGCCTTTCGGAGGCGCCGGAGGACCTGATGGGGCTGCTTTGGGCCGGGGCCACGCGCAGAGGCAACTTCGTGCGGGCCTATCTGCCGCTGTACAAGGATGGCGCAGGACACCACGGACAAAGCCAGCACTCGGTCAGCAGCACCCTTCACGTCGACGGCAAGGAGATCAAGGACCTCTACGGCGTGCCCGCGTCCGAGGGCACCGACTACGAGGTCCCCGCCGAGGCCGGTACCTACGAGCTGGCCCTGGACAGCACCCGGGACCCGGCGTACTTCCCGGTCAGCACCCGGGTGTCGGCCCGGTGGACGTTCCGTTCGGCCGAGACGCCCGAGGACCGGTGGAGCGTGCTGCCGCTGTCCACCGTCCGCTTCACGCCGGAGCTGGGCGCGTCCGGCGCGGCGCCGGCCGGCGCGCGGTTCAGCGTGCCCTACGTCATCGAGGGCGCGGCGTCCGACCGTGCGCCGCGGGCGTTGACCTTCGACGTCTCCTACGACGAGGGCGCCACCTGGCAGTCCGTCCCGGCCGGGGACGGTGGCCACCTGTCCCTCACCCACCCGGAGAAGGAGGGGTCGGTCTCGCTGCGGGTCCACTTGACCGACGCCGACGGCAACAGCGTCGTGCAGACCATCGAAAGGGCCTATCTCACGGCGCGCTGAGCGGCGCCGGAGGAGTAGCCGGTGGCCTGTCCTGAACCGCTTTCCTCACCCGTCCGTTGATCTGGGGCACAGGCTGAGGAGTGGATTATGGACAGGTCTCGACTACAGGAGCACAAGCTCTTTCGCATCAAGCAGGACCTGACCGTCATGGTCAACCGGTACGAGGTGACACGGGAGGGCGGCGACGGCGGCGATGCCGACGTCGTCGCCTACGCCGAACAGAACTGGAGATCCTTCAAGGAGCAGGTCACCTTCTTCACCGACCGCACCAAGTCGCAGGTCCTGTTCACATTCAAGGCGCGCTCCGTGCTGGACGTCGCAGGCACCTACGACGTCCTGGACGAAGCGGGCAAGCCCATCGGCACGTTCAACAAGAAGTTCGCCGCCTCGCTGCTGCGCTCGACGTGGGGGGTCACGCAGGAGGACGGCGCGCCGCCGCTGACCGGCCGGGAGCGCAGCGTCTTCGTCGCGCTGCTCAGGCGTGTGTGGAGCGCGGTGCCGTTCGTGGAAGTGCTGCCGTTCGCATGGCCCTACCACTTTGACTTCAGTTCCGACGGCGGTGAGCGTGCGATGCGCGTCGACAAGAACTTCGGGGTGCGCGACAGCTACGTCCTGGACATCGAGTCCCCCGCGCTCGACCGCAGGCTCGCCATCGCCCAGGCCGTGGCCCTGGACGCTCTGCAGGAACGCTGAGCCCGCCCCTGCCGGGGCACGCGGGCCGGACGGTCGGTGGCCGGGTCCGCCCATCGCCGCGTAGGAGGGTGGAGCCGTATGTGAACCGGTTCGGGCGGCAGACCGTTGGCAGCGGTGACATCGCTCCCGCGGGAGTTCCGCCTCGTGTGAGGACAGCCATCTTGCCCATAGACCATTCCCACTGGATGAGCGCCTTGGTCATCGGCGCGGTCGCTGTCGTCGGCTTCGCCAGGGGGCGATGGACCGGACCCCCGTGGCTGATCCTGGTGGGCGCCGTCCTGGGCTGGCCGGTCGGGTTCCTGACGGTGCGAGCCACCGGCGAGTCGGGACTGCTCACGTATGCCTTTCCCGTCGCCTGCGGCATGCTCCTCACCACCCTGATCAGTCCGCTGTACCACCGCCGCACGGGCATCGGTGCCACGGAGTCCGAGAAGGTCCGGCGCTGACATCTTCCTGACACGAGCCTGGCACTGCGCCGGGCATGCGCACGGGCAGAGGCCGCCGTACCGCACAGCTCGTCGCTGCGCCTCGTACGATCCCGGGGACGCGGTCTTCCACCTCCGCGGCGGGCTAGCCGTGATGGAGCATGCGGCCGACAGCAACCGCGCACAGTGGCCCGAAGGCGTCACGGTGCGGGCGGTGCTGCCCCTGGCACCCGTGTACAACGTCGGTGGCTCCGGCATCCTGTTCAGCATTCAGTGGTCACCGCGCAGCGGCTGGGCGAACGCCACCGACGACGCCCGGACGTGGGGCCGCCCCGCGCAGCGTCAGTGCGCGACCGGTGACCACCGCGGCGCGCGTCAGCGGACGGTGCCGGAGCGGCGACGGGTCGCCCTCGCGTGCACGAGCGTCTTCTTCCGTCGGCATCTGATGGACGATGTCCGCTTCGACGCCGTGCTGACGGGCCGGCAGGGTCGGCGGGGCCGCGTCCGTCGCTCCGTTCTGCCGACGGCTTGTCGCGCGCGCCGTGAACCGTGAACCGCTGCTGCTCGTAGGGCTGGTGAGGCCGACCCTCGTGCCTACGCGTGATGCCGTCGGCCTTGTACCTGTCATGCATGAATCACCCCACCATTCTTTGAGGATCTTCATGAACCGTTCGCGACGACGCTTGGCACTGTCCCGGCGTACGACGCTGAAGGCGGCGGCGGTCACTGCGGCCTCGGCCTCGCTGCTGACCGCCGGCGCGGTCACCGGCTCGGCGGTCGAGAGCACCCCGCGTGCCGAGCGCAGCAGCCTGAACTACGTCGCCCTCGGAGACTCCTACGCCTCCGGTATGGGCCTCGGCAGTCCCACGAACGCCGACTGCAACCGCTCCTCGCGCGCCTACCCCGTGAAACTGAAGGAGCTCGCCAACACGACGTCCTTCAAGAACGTCACCTGCTCGGGGGCGACCACCCGCTCGCTGTGGAACACGGAAGGCTCCCAGCCTCCGCAGATCAACGCGCTGAGCAAGGACACCGACCTGGTCACGGTGACCCTCGGCGGCAACGACGTGGGTTTCGCCGAGGTGATGATCACCTGCGCGCTGACCAACGACTGCCAGAACATCTACAAGAGCGGCGGCACCGACCAGCTCAAGGACCGCATCAACAAGCTGGCGCCGCGCATCAAGTCGATGGTCACCGACATCAAGCGGCACAGCCCCAAGGCGAAGGTCATGGTGGTCGGCTACCCGAAGCTCTTCCCGAGCTCGAACGAGAGCCACACGTGTTCCTCCAGCTACCCGCTGTCCAGGGCTGAGATGTCCTACCTCGACGGCGTCAACGTCGAACTCAACCGGCAGATCGCGCAGCAGACGCGCGCCGCGGGCGGCGAGTTCGTCGACATGTACACCCGCTTCAAGGGTCACGACATGTGCCAGACGCTGGACAAGCGGTACATCAACCCCGTCTCCACGGACTCCGGCAGCGTTCACCCCAACGCCGCCGGGCACAAGGTGATGGCGGAGGACACCTACCTCAACCTCTGGTTCTGACCCCGCTCGCGTCGGGGCGGTGACCCCGGCATGGCATGCCGCAGACGCCGTCCTCTGCCCCCGTCCGCAAGGAGGGGGGCAGGGGACGGCCCTGTGTCACCCGCGGGGGAAGGTCGGAGCCGTGGCTACCGCTCCGCCCCGGCAAGGACGCGGCTGTCCGTCGTCGCCCGGTGCGGTGCCATCACTGAACCAAAGCGGGCAAACGCACGTTCCCAGTGACGTGAGAAGCGCCGACATGGGCGCTTTGCGACTGCCCGAAGGAACGTCATGACTGTCGTCTTCGTCCACGGAGTACCCGAATCCGCAAGTCTCTGGGACCGTCTCAGGACACACATCCCGGGTGACTCCGTCGCGCTGAGCCTCCCCGGATTCGGCACCCCCCGCCCGGACGGTTTCACCGCCACGAAGGACGAGTACGTGGCGTGGCTGGAGGACGAACTGCTGGCCATGAAGGAACCGGTCCATCTGGTCGGACACGACTGGGGAGCCGTGCTGGTCGCCCGTGTCGCCGGCCGCGGCGCCGTGCCGCTGCGCAGCTGGGCCATCGACGTGGCGGGAATCTGCCACCCGGACTACGAGTGGCACGTCCTCGCCCAGACCTGGCAGAAGGAACAGGTCGGCGAGGCATGGCTGACCGGCACGCTCGAAGCGGCTGGTCAGGACAGCCCGCTGAATCCGACGACGCAGCTCGTGCAGGCGGGCATGCCGCCGACGGACGCCGCCGAGGCGGCCGAGGTCTTCGACGAGACGATGGGCACCTGCATCCTCGATCTCTACCGCTCGGCGCTGCCCAACCCGTACGCCGCCTGGGGTACCGAGTGGACGTCCCCGACCAAGGCGCCCGGCCTGGTCCTCAGGCCGACCGAGGACCCCTTCGACACTCCTGCCGGCGAAGACGTCGCCGACCGGCTGGGTGCCCGGACCGCGTCATTGATCGGTCTGGGGCACTGGTGGATGCTGGAGGACTCCGAGCAGGCCGCCACGGTCCTGAAGACGTTCTGGCAGACCACTCACTGAACCTGCGGGCTCCGGCCCGCCTCCCCATGGTCCCGTCCGCGCACCGCGCCGCATCACCAGGAGTCTCCCGTGTACCGCATCGCCTTGCACAGCCCCGCAGACGCTCCTGAGCCGTGCCGCCAAGCGCTGTCCGCCCTGGCTCAGCCGGACGGTGGGTACTGAACACCTACGGGCACATGGCCGCGTCGCCCGGCGTGCTGCACGGGTACCTCGCCCTGCGCGCGGCCGTCGACCAGTACGCGACGCTCGACACGTGCGTCCAGGAAGCGATCGCCCTGGCCGTCTCGAACGAGAACGGGTGCGGCTGCGACGAGGCCGCCCACACGACGGCGGCAAGCCGGGCGGGCCTCGACAGTGAGGACATCCTCAGCATCCGCCGAGGAGACACCGCCTTCGACCCCGCACTCCGAGCGCTGCTGAGGGTCGTGCGCCAGATGGTCAGCAACGTCGGCGTCGTCACTGACGTGGCCTGGAAGGCGGCACAGGCGGCACAGGCGGCAGGCTGGAGCGAGGCGCAGCTGGCCGAGCTGCCTCTGCACGTGGCTCTGCACACCTACACGAGCACCTTGAACCGCTGGGCCGGCACCGAGGTGGACTTCCCCCTGTTCCCGACGTCTGACCTGACCGAGCGCCCGTCGGCCTTGCTCGCTGCCCCCCTTCGCATCCCTCGCTTCCTTGCTTCGCTGGAGTTCGAACCGATGTGCCGTCGCTCTCGTAGCCAGTACCTGGGAGGCTGCAACGCCACGGATCCTGCGGCCCGGGCAGTGCGGCACCTCGGTACGACGTCCGTGGGGGTGCGGAGTGTCGCTCTCGAAGCTATTCGAGCGACCTCAGTTTAGAGAGGTGATGGATGGACCGCGCCGAGACAGGTGTGATCGTGCCACCGATCCAGAGGGTGGAGTCAGGAGGGAGGCAGCGCGTTTCCAGTCTCTCGGCCGGACATCCCCTGCCCGACAGGTCCGTGCCGAGTCGTTCTCGTATCTCCGTCGCTGTTCATGCCGCTGATCCCCTGCTGGACGCCGGTGTACGCAGCCTGCTCCGGCATCCGGCAATCACCATCAGCGACCAGTCGCCGACCACCGTGGATGTCTCCGTGATCGTGTCGGATGCCGTCGGCACAACCGCCTTGCGGCGACTGCTCATGCTGGCGCGCCGTGAGCGGGCACCGAAGGTCCTCGTCACCAGTCCGGTGCGGGATGCCGGCCTCCTGACCATCGTCGAGTGCGGCATCAACACGGTCATCTGGCGGCAGGACGCGACCGAGCAGCACCTGTGCAGGTCCGTCCTGGCAGCGGCGCACGGGGAGGGCGGAATGCCCCCGGACCTGCTTGCCCGACTGATGGCCCAGGTGGCCCGGTTGCGGGGCACGGATACCGGTCAACCGGGAGTGCGGGCTGGGCTCTCGTCACGAGAGGCCGATGTGGTCGGCTTGGTCGCCGAGGGCCTGAACACCGCCGAGATCGCCGGTCAGCTGGAAATCTCCGAACGTACGGTGAAGACCGTTCTGCGCGGTATGTCGGCACGGCTGGGCCTGCACAACCGTACGCATGCGGTGGCTTACGCATGGCGTGAGGGGTACATCTGAGTGGGCGTCCCGCTTCGATACCCGGCCCGGGTCGCCACTGCCCGGCCGGTCCGGCGGCCCGCTGTGGCGGACACCGCAGACACCGGGGCCTTCGGCTGCCCGGCTGCCCAGCCGTTCAACGGAATGCCACGCACCAGTGCACCGGCTGGCCGGACCGATCCGGCCGTCCGGCCGGCGGGCCCGTACCCGGGCGACACCGCCACATCCGTTCTCGATCAGGTCGGCGGGCGACGCGCCGCCGGATGAGTCATCCCTCGCACGGTCCACAGACTGGGAAAGTCTCCGCTTTGATCTACGCAATCGCCAGTGCCACCGCACTGCTCCTCCTCCTCGGCACACTGAACGACCTGCGCCGCTTCAGCAACGCCGTCTGCCTCGGCCTGACCGTCCTCCTGCTGGCCATCGGAGTCATCGGTGACGTGCTCAAGGCAACACCGCACACAGCGACGTACTGGCTGATGTACAGCCTGGTGGCGGCCAGCGTCGCCGCCGTGCTGCTCCTCACCGGGTACCTGCTGTTCAACGGTATGCAGATGTTGAGGAAAGAAGGCCGCAGCCTCGGCAACCTGCTGTCGCTCGCGGCGGGTCTGGGCATCCTGGCCGCAGGCCTGCTCCTGCTGGTCTCCATCAACGTGCAAGTGCGTCCACTGTCCATCGCCAGCGGCATCACCTTCATCGTGCTGTGCTACTTCGGTTTCCTGTTCGCCTGCTACGTCGGCTACGGCTACCTCTACGGCCGCATGGGGGTGCGCAAGCCCCTGGACTACATCGTCGTCCTGGGGTCCGGGCTGATCGGCGGCAACCGAGTACCGCCCCTGCTCGCCAGCCGCCTGGACCAAGGCCGAGCCGTCTGGCAACGGCAGAACCAGATCCACGGCAGGGCGCCGGTGCTCATCACCTCCGGAGGTCAGGGACCCGACGAGGATTTGCCCGAATCCCACGCCATGGCCCAGTACCTCATCGACAAGGGCGTGCCGTCCGAAAACATCTGGCGCGAGGACAACTCCCGCACCACAGAGCAGAATCTGCTGTACAGCAAAGCCATGATGGACAAGGCCACGCCCGGCTACCGGTGTTTGGTCGTCACCAACAACTACCACGCCTTCCGCGCCGCCCTGCTCGCCCGGGAGACGGGTGTCCCGGGCCAGGCACTGGGGTCACCCACCGCCCGCTACTTCCTGCCCAGCGCGACACTGCGAGAGTTCACAGCGGTGGTCTGGGCACGCAAGTTCGTCAACGGCGCCGCGTGCGTACTGCTTGCCCAGCAGTGCTGGGTCGTCATCTGGTGACACCACGCGCCGCTGCGGGCGCACTTCGCCCTGTCCCCGCGGCGGCGTCGCATTACTGCTGGAGTGAACAGTCCCGGGTCCGGTGGGTCAGCGGCGTGACCGATGGCCATCGCGGCCAGCCCGCACGCCATGCCCGTCCCGGCAGTCACGGAAGATCACTGGATGGTTCGGGGCGGGGCCCTGCAACACCTCGCTCAACGAGAGCCGCATGTGAGGACGGTCCCATCCCCCCCGGGGGGCCAGGCAGGGGCACAGGTGGACCTGCGGCCACGGGACTGGCTGACGCCTGTGCTCCGCCCTTGACAGCTGGGAGTTCACAGGCAGCGGACCACCGCTCTGCGTCTGTCAACTGGGCTGTCGCCCCTCAGGGTTACTGTCACGGTCGGACGTCGAGCTGCTGTGCGCTTGGCGTACGGTCAGTGCAGCGTCCGGCTCGAGGGCCGGGTGTGAGAACTGGGGAGGACGGTGTCGTGGCTTGAGTGCCGGCGAGGATGACTGGACCGCATGGGCGGCGTGCCGCACCACCGATCCCGACGAACTCTTCGTCGAGGGCGCGGCCCAGAACCGTGCCAAGGCGGTCTGCAGCAACTGCCCGGTGCGTACGGAGTGCCTTGCTCATGCTCTGGACCAGGAGATCGAGCACGGCATCTGGGGAGGGATGACTGCACGTGAGAGGCGCAGCCTCCTGCGGAGACGGCCGACCGTTACGTCCTGGCGTGAGCTGCTCGAAGCCGCACGAGCGGAACACGAGCAACAAGGCGGAAGGGACTCGAACGGTACTGGACGCCGTCGCGAGGTGGGCTGAGTCCGTCCCGGTCCGCACACCGTCTCAGCGTTGATGCGGTCGCGTGCACACCCGGAGGCTCTGGGCCGGACGGAGGAGGCTTCTCGTCCGTTGCAGGCGCGTGAAACCTCCTCAGCAAGCCTGCGGCACTCGAAGTCACCGTCTTGCCGAATGACCCCCGCGCGCCGTACCGGGACGACCGACTGCCGACGCGTCTTTGCCTGACGCCACGACCGTCCGGTCGATACGAGTGGGGAAAGGACCCCGCAGCAGGGGACGGGCCTGCCCTTTGCTGTCTCCTCGCGTCGCGCGGGCGGCTCCCGCCCCTGCTCGGCCGGTTGCGAGGAAGCCGGTGGGCTGGGCGAAGATCCGGGCGTCCGCGGGGGACTGGGTGTGCGCGGTCGTGCGGTCGCAGGCCGCGTGGTGAAGGTGCAGGCGGACGGAGGTGAGCGCGGTTCACCACTCGTTTCGGCCTGCGGGCGCGCCTCGCGCCGCCGACCTGTGGAGGTCGGCCAGCGAGGACGGCGGCGGTGGTCCGAGCGTGGCTCGTGCGGACGGTCAGCGGCAGGACCGTGTGGGTCTGGCAGCGGTGGACGGCATACAGGATCGGAGGCAGAGGCGGTTGGGCCAGAACCGCGAGCAGCCAGACGCCCGAACTCCGATACCCCGTTGGGCAGCAGGTCGTGAAGGGCGGTCGCGGGGTGCCACCTCATCCGGGCGGGGCCGCTCCGCCCACGGTGGCCGGCTCCGGCGGGTCGATGGCCTGGGTGCCCCGCGCGGACCAGTCGGTGGTCGTGATCACGGGACGCCCTCCCATTCGTCGGAAGTCCAGGTCACCTCTGGAGACGGCTGCCCTCGATGGCGACGCGGCGTCCTGCACGGGTGTGCGGGAAGTAGTCCCATACGGCGTGGTGTTGGACGCTGCGGTTGTCCCAGAGCACGAGGGTGCGCTCCTGCCAGCGGACGCGGCACTGCAGAAGCGGGGTCCGGGCGATGTGTGTGTACAGCATCGCCAGCAGGGCGTCGCTCTCAGTGCGCGACAGTTGGGTGATGTGCGAGGTGTAGGGGGCGTTGACGAAGAGCAGCTTGCGGCCGTTCTCCGGGTGCCGGACGACGAGGGGCTGTTCGGTGCGCGGCACGTCGTATTCGGCGGGCGGGGTCAGGCCGGCGTCCGTCCAGGGCTTGGCGCCGTCGTGGAGTGCGGTCAGACCGTCCAGGAAGCCGCGCAGGGCGGGCGAGAGCATGTCGTAGGCGAGGTGCATGTTGGCGAACAGGGTGTCGCCGCCGCTGCCGCCTTCGGGAATCGTGGTGATGTACAGCGCGGATCCGAGGGAGGGTTCGGCGTCTGCGGTGCCGTCGGAGTGCCATCCGTTGCCGGCGACGGCCTTGGAGTCCCTGTCCGCCTTGATCTCCAGGATGTGCGGGTCGGATCCCTCGATGGGCAGGGCCACGGGGTGCAGTTCGCCGAAGAGGCCCGCGAACCGTTTGTGTTCCTCGGGGGTCAGGTCCTGGTCGCGGAAGACGAGGACGTGGTGGGTGTGGAAGGCGTGCTTCAGTTCCTTTTCCTGCTGGGTGGTCAGTTCGCGGGAGAGGTCGAGGCCGGTGACCTCAGCGCCCAGTACCGGGGTGAGGGGTGTGAGGGAGAGAGTCTCGTAGGGTTCGGGGGAGCGCGTGGTGAGCTGTTCCACGGCTTGCAGGGCGTAGTTCTCCATGAGTGCCTCCTGGTCAGGTCGGTCGGGTCGGGGTGGGCTGGGGGAGGGGCGGGAGTGAACCTCCGTGTCCACACGACACACGTCGGTGATGTCCGCGGGGTCTGGTGCGGCGACGGCGGTGCGCCGGAAGGATCGTGCGGGCAGGCGGGTGTAGGGGTGGGACGCGGCGGCCTCTTCAGCTTCCGGCGACGCGGTACGGGGCGGCACGCGGGGAGTCCGGAGCCGCGGCCAGTGCGGCGGCGAGGGACTCCACATGAGGGCGTGTGAAGAGTCCGTAGTGGTCGGTGTTGACGCGGTGCACGGCGTACGGCGCGGCCAGATGCGCGTCCCAGGCGTCCGGGGCGGTCTGGGCGGGTGCCAGGAGGCGCTCCGGGACGGGGCGCTGAGCCAGCCACAGCGTGGTGGGGGTGCGGGTGAGCCGAGGCAGGGGGTGACCGGCCATCGCGGTGAGGTTGGCCCGGCAGCAGCGCGCGAGACGTTCCGCGTAGGCCCGGCCGGCGGCCGTCAGCCGGTCGGCGCCGTTGCCGCTCAGCTCGCGGGTGAACACGGCCGCCACCCGCTCCTCGTCGTAGGCGGCATACAGGTCGCCGGTGCCCGGCGGGGGCGGGTCGAGGAGGTGGAGGGAGTCGACGGGGTGGCCGGTCCGCTCGGCCAGGGCGCTCATGGACAGCGCGATCCAGGCTCCGAAGGACCAGCCCGCGAGGAACAGCCGACGGTCGGCGCGGGGGACCGCCGCTCGTACGGCCTCCAGGTACTGGGCGGCGCGGTCGGTCACGGATTGGGCGGGCAGGTCCGGATCGCGCAGCCTGGGGTCGGGGATCAGACACAGGGTCAGGTCTGCGGGCAGGGCGGCGGCCAGGGGCCGGTAGGCCTGGATGTCACCGCCGACCGGGTGGACCAGGCACAGCGTGTCGCGTCCCGTTCCGCGCTGCCACACTTCCACTTCCACGGTGGCCGGGCCGGACGCGGCGGTGCGCAGATGCCCGGCGATCTCCGTGATGCTCACGCGGTGGCTGAGCTGGGACAGGTCTATGTCGGTGCCGTATCGGCGTTTGATCTCTTCCAGGAGATCCAGCAGGGTGAGTGAGTCGGTGCCCAGGTCGTAGAGCGCGGCTTCCGGGTCGATCGCGTCCACGCCGAGCAGGCGGCGCACGATCTCGGTCAGCTCGGCGGCGGGGGCGGGCGTGGCCGTGGTCGCGGAGGCCGGCGAGGTGCCCCATGCCGCCTTCGCGGCGTACGGCCCGCGGGGTGCTGCCCGTGTCGTGCCGGACGAGCGCGTGGGATCTACTGCGCCCGCACGGAACGTCGGTGCTGGCTCCGGTTCGTAGAAGTGGTGTGCCTGGGCAAGGGGTGTGGTGCTGACCATGAGATGGGGCAGGCGCAGGTCCAGGGCATGCTGGAACACGTCCGCTCCGTCCTCGGGGGTCAGTGCGACCGCCAGGTGATCGTGGTGGCGGGCGTCGGTGAGCCGCGCGTGCTGCGCCATTCCGACCTCGCGCCAGGCGTCCCAGCCGATGCTGATGCGCGCGGTGGTACCGGCCTTGCCGGGAGGCGTGTAGTGGGCGCAGGCGTCCAGGCAGGCGTTGGCCGCCGCGTAGTCGAACTGGCCGACCCCGCCGAACCGGGACGCCATCGACGAGCAGTAGACGGCGTAGTCCGGTGTGTGTTCGGCGATGAGCCGTTCGACGAGCAGGGCACCACGCAGCTTGGCCGCCGTGGTGAGTCGGGCGGCGGCCGGGTCGCGGCGGGCGAGGAGGACGCCGGCGGCCGTGCCGATGGCGTGCACGATCCCGGTGAGCTGCGCCAGGTGCGGGGCGAGCCGGGCCGCGACCCGGGTCAGGTCGTCCGAGGCCAGGTCGGCCCGTACGAGGGTGAGGCGGTCCTGGTGAGGACGGAGCACGGGTGGTGTCCCGGCGCCGCGCGCGACGAGGACGACCCGGTTTCCGGGATCATGCAGCAGGCGGGCGGCCAGGGTGCTGCCGATGCCGCCGCTGCCACCGAGCACCAGATGCGTTCCGGGGGAGGGGGAGGCGTGCGTGCGCGGGGCCGGCGAGTTCGCGGCCACGGGGTGCAGGACGCGGTGCCACCAGAAGCCGTCGCGCAGGGCGCTCTGCGACGCGGTGAGGGTCTCGTCGAGCAGCAGGTCGGGCAGATACGCCGCCCAGTCGGCCGGGCGAGGGGTGGGCAGGTCGGTCCAGCGCAGAGGGATGCCCAATTCCTGCCGGGGTACCTCCAGGGCGGCGGCGAGCAGGCCGGCGGCCGGGGTGCGGACGGTACCGGTCACCGGCTGGGCTCCGTGGGACAGCAGCCGGACCCGGGGGCGCCGGATGCCGGGGATGTCTGCCAGGGCGCGGGTGAGTGCGGCGACCGTGTCCAGACACGCCCACTGGGCCGACTCCAGGACGTGTGCGTCGAGGACGTCGCCCAGGGCCAGTGGCAGGGTGTGCAGCCAGTCGACTCCGTCGGCGGACCGCACCGCCGGCATGTCCAGCAGAGCGGCCAGCTGTGCGGGGTCGGCGGGGTCGGCCTCGTAACAGTCCTCACCGACGCGGGTGAGGGCGTGGGCGCGGGTGGCCCGCACGACGACCAGCCGAGCGTAGTGGTCCTTCAGGAACCGCCACTGTCCGGTGGCCGCGTCCGCGTCGGTGACCACCACGGCGGTGCGCAGCGGCTCGTGGGCGCCGGTGCGGGCGCGGCGCAGCCGGGTCCACAGGGGCTGGTGCAGCCACTGGTCGGCGGGCAGCCGGTCAGGGCGCGAGGTGTGGTCGGTGAGGACCGCGCCGGTCGTGGTGGACGCGCGGGGGAAGTCGTGGTCGGTGGTGTCGAAAGCGGGCGGCGGGAAGTCCCAGGGGGCGGGGGCGGGCCCGTGGGACCAGTCGAGGGTGTGGCCGTCCGTCCAGGCCTCGGTGAGTGCGTGGGGGTCCTTGCCCCGGGCGGGTATCGGGTCGTGCGGGTCCGGCGCCGTGATCTCGAAAGCCGAGCCGAGCCACGCTACGGCCGAGGCGGCGTCCGGGCAGACCGCCCCGGCGCGGTGCGCGAGCGCGGGCCGTCCGGCCTGGAGGTGGCGCAGGACCTGAGGATAGGTCTCGGGGTGCGCGGTGAGATAGGCGGCGACACGGCGTGCGTCTGAGCGTACCGAGGCCGGGGAACTGCCGGACAGCGGCAGGCAGGGCAGCGGCTCCGGCGGGGTCGGCGACGGGGCCGGGGCCGGCTGTTCCAGCAGCAGATGCGCGTTGGTGCCGCCGATGCCGAAGCTGCTCACGGCGGCCAGGCGCGGCCGGCCGGTCGGCCAGGGCTCGGCGGTGACCGGGACACGGAAGGGGCCGTCGTCGATCTCCGGGTTGAGCCGGTCGAAGTCGGCCGTCGGCGGGACGATCCCGTGGTGCACGGCGAGCACCGCACGCACCAGGCCGACGACACCCGCCGCCGCGCCCAGGTGGCCGATCTGGCTCTTTACGGAGGACAGCGCCACCCGGGCGTCGTCCGCGAGGCCGTACGCCTGGCGCAGCGCCGCCGCCTCCACGGGGTCGCCGAGCCGGGTGCCGGTGCCGTGCGCCTCGACGTACCCGAGGGCGGTGGCGTCGCGGCCGCTGCGGAGCAGCGCGGCACGGATCACGGCCCGCTGCCCGGCCACCGACGGAGCGCTGTAACCGAGCTTGTCGTGACCGTCGTTGTTGAGGCCGGAACCGGTGATGACGGCGTACACGGTGTCGCCGTCCCGGCGGGCCGCGGACAGCGGCTTGAGGACGACCATGCCCGCGCCGCTGCCGCCGACGGTCCCCCGGGCGTCCGCGCTGAAGGGCCGGCAGTGCCCGTCCGGGGAGAAGATGTGCTGAGGCCGGTAGGTGTATCCGCCGGTGAGTTCGGTGTCGACCAGGACGCCGCCGACGAGCATGACGTCGGCGTCGCCCTGCCGCAGCATGCCCGCGGCCACGTGCACGGCGGCGAGCGAGCTGGAGCAGGCGGACTGGAGGGTGAACGCCGGCCCGGTGAGCCCCAGATGGTAGGCGGCCTTGGTGGCGAGGAAGTCCTTCTCCTGGTGCAGCGCCAGCCGGAAGGCGTCGGGCAGCGCGTCCGGGTCGCCCTCGCGCAGCATCCTCTGGAAGTAGGTGTTCTCGCCGCAGGAGGCGACCAGGCCCACGCGCCGGCTGCCGGGGTCGGCGAGACCGGCGTGGGCGAGCGCCTCGACGCAGTTCATGAGCAGGTGGCGTTGCTGGGGGTCCATCAGCCGCGCTTCTTGCGGGCTGATCGTGAAGCGGTCCGGGTCGAAGGCGAGAAGACCCGCCATCTGGCTGCGGGCCCCGACCGTCCCGTCCGGTGCGGGAAAGTGCTCGATGCCGCGCCGTCCGGAGGTGACCAGGTCCCAGAAGGCGGCGAGGTCGGGCGCGCCCGGCAGCCGTACGGCCATGCCGATGACGGCGACGGGTTCCTCGGGCCGGACGGGTTCTGTCCCGGGGCCGGGGCCGGGGGTGGTTGCCGTACGGCCGTCCAGGAGCCGGGCCAGCGCGCGCGGGGTGACGTGTTCGAACAGGTCGGGGACGCCGAACGGGAGATCACCCTCACCTGAGCACCTCAACTGGAAGCGCATCAGGTCCAGACTGGTGGCGCCCGCCTCGAAGAATCTCTGGTCGGCGGCGACCGCCTTGCCGGTGACGGCCTCGAACAGATCGGTCAGTCTTCGCTCGAGAGGGCTGAGGGCACTCTCGGCGTCTCCGGCGGCCTTCAGTTCGTGGCCCGGGGCGGTGAGGGCCGCTCTGCGGTCCAGTTTTCCGCTCGGGGTGCGCGGCAGCTCGCTGATACGCCGGAAGCGGGCGACGCGCACGTGGGCGGGCAGCAGGCCGGAGAGGTGGGCGGCGAGCGCGGCCGGGTCGGGATCGTCGCCCCGGCATTCCAGGGACGCCGAGAGCCGGCCGTCGGTGACGGAGGCGGCCGCGCCCGTGACCCCGGGGAATGTCAGCAACGCGGCCTCGACCTGCCCCAGCTCGAGTCGGTGACCGCCGAGCTTCACCTGGCCGTCGTCGCGGCCCGCACAGTGCAGCAGGCCCTCCTGGTCGAAGCGGGCCAGGTCGCCGGTGCGGTAGAGGGTTCCGAGTACCGGATCCTCGACGAACCGGTCGTGATGGGCGGCCGGGTCGCCCAGGTAGCAGCGTCCGGCCATCTGCCCGCCGATCAGCAGCTCGCCGGTGACGTCGGGCGGGACGGGTAGCCCGCCCTCGTCGACCACCCGCAGCACGGCGTGCGACACCGGCCGCCCGATGGCGGGCCGGTCGGGCCAGCCGGCGGGGTCGCCCTCCAGGCACAGGGCGCTGACGACATGCGTCTCCGTGGGACCGTAGTGGTTGAACAGACGAGCGCCGGGCAGGCCGGCGAACCAGCGCCGGATCACATCGGTGCACACCAGCTGCTCGCCCGCCGTCACCACCTCGCGCAGCCGGGACGGGAACCGCCCGGTGCGCACGCCGTGCTCGGCAAGGAGCTGCAGAGCCACGTACGGCAGGAAGATCCGCTCTGCCCCGCCGCTCTCCAACTGGTCCAGCAGCGTCGGGACGTCGTGCCGCCATGCGGGGTCGACCAGACGCAGCAGGCCTCCCGCGCACAAGGTGGTGAGTATCTCCTGGAAGGAGACGTCGAAGGACAGCATGGAGAACTGCTGGGTGACAGCGGGCAGGGCGAGGCCGCCCTCGGTGCGCTGCCAGGTGAGGAGATTGCACAGGGTCCGGTCGGGGACCTGGACGCCCTTGGGAGTGCCGGTCGAGCCGGAGGTGAACAAGGTGTACAGCGGCCGCACCGCCGGGCGGTGGGGCACCAGAGCGGCCTGTGGGGAGTCGGCGAGGGTCAGGGGGTGCCGGGGCAGGTCGGGCGGGGCCAGGGCGTCGAGGTCCCCGAGGTGCTCGGGGGCGGCCAGTACGCACAGCGGATCCGCCTGTGCGAGGACGTGGCGCAGCAGCGACGGCGGGTAGGTGGGGTCGAGGGGGACGACGGTCAGGTTGAGGCGGGCGGCGGCGAGGACCGCCACGACGTGCTCGACGGAGGGCCGCAGGTAGAGCGCGACGGACGCCGGCGCGGCGGGGTCGGCGGGGACGCGGGCGCTCAGGACGGCGGCCAGCTCGTTGGCGTGCGCGTCGAGTTCGGCGTAGGTCAGACGGCCCCGGCCGTCGGTGACGGCCGGGGCATCGGGGGTGCGGGCCACCTGCCGGGCGAAGCCTTCGGCGACGGTCGGGAAATCGGGATCCTGGGCGGAGCCGCGGCCGGTGCCGTGCACGGACAGGCGGTAGGGGGCGACGAGGTCCCTGAGGGGGATGCCGGGGTTCTTGGTCAGATGGTCCAGGGTCTGGCCGAAGAGCCGGGCTGCGGCGTCGGCGCGGTCGGCGCCGATGTCGTCGCGGTACTCCCACAGGCAGTCGAAGCCGCCTTCGTGCTCGACGACGGACAGCACCAGGGCGCACTTGGCGCCCAGGGGTTCGGGCCATCTCGGCCTGACCTTGCACGCGTCCAGACGGACCGTTTCGAAACGGGTGTTCTCCAGGACGAAGAGGTAGTCGAACAGCGGGGCGCGTTCGCGCAGCGCCGGTTCGGTCAGCAGGTCGGCGAGCGCGACCTCCTGACTCTCCAGGACGGTTCGCACGGTCTCGGCGTGCGCGGCGAGGTGGGCGCCCAGCGAATCCTCCGGGCGCGCGACGAGGCCGAGGAGGACGGTGTTGGCGAACATGCCGACGGTCTCGGCGAACTCCGGCCGGGGCCGGTTGGCCACGGGGGTGGCGATCAGGGGACGGCTCTGCCCGGTCACGCCGTACAGGCTCGCGGTGAACGCGGACACCAGGAACTGGAACCTGGTCAGGCCGAGTTCCGCCGCCCGGCGGTCCACGGCCTCGCGCCCGGCCAGGTCCACGGAGGTGCGCAGCAGCCGCGCCCGCTGCCGGGCCGGGCCTGCGGGAGCGGGCAGGACAGGTGACGCTTCGGGGGCGCGGCCGTAGTGGGCGCGCAGGTCGGCGCGGCGCTGTCCGTAGGCCGGCGTGGCGTGCCAGGCCCGCTGCCAGCGGGCGAAGTCGAGCGGGGTGACGGCGGGTGCCGGACGGCCGTCCCGTCCGGCGCAGGCGTCGCTCAGGTCGCGGAAGAGGAGATTGAGGGACCAGCCGTCCACGGCCACGTGGTGCAGGTGGAGCAGAAGCAGACCGCCGTCCGGACGCTGCGCCCAGGCCACCCGGAGCATGCGGTGGTCGGTCAGATCGAATCGCCGGGCGAGGAAGCGGCCGGCGGTCTCCTGCCAGTCTTCCCCCGCCCGTACGTCCGTCTCGTGCCAGGGGTCGTACGGTTCCTCGGTGCGCTGCCGCAGGCCGTCCGGGGTGGGCACCAGCCGGGTGCGCAGGGCCGGGTGCCGTTCGACGAGTTCGCGGGCCGCACGGTGCAGGGCTCGGACATCGACGCCGCCCTTGATGTCGAGGACGAGGGGGACCTCGTAGGAGCGGTCGTCCGGGTCTCGCTGGTGGAGGAGCCAGAGGCGTTCCTGCTCACCGGTGGCCGGCGCGTCCGTGACACCGGAGGCGGCCGCCACCGGCGGGTGGTCGCCTGCGCCGGCGTCCGGGGCGTGGACCGCGTCGGCGAGGGTGGCGAAGTCGGAGCGCAGCACGAGGTGCTGCGGCAGGTCGACGCCGTGGCGTTTCAGGATCTCGAAGCGGAACTGCAGGGCCTTCAACGAGTCTCCGCCATGCGCGATCCAGCGGTCGTCGGGGCGCAGGCCGGTGGTCCCGAGGATCTCCTGCGCGAGTTCCAGGACGGGTTGGTGGCGGCTGCTGACGGGGGCTTCGCTCTTGCGGGTGCGGGTCCACGCCGGTCCGGCGCTGCGCAGCAGGGCGGCCTGGTCGACCTTGCCGTTGGCGGTCAGCGGGAGTGCGGACACGAGGTGGGTGCGGTGCGGGCGCATGTACGCGGGCAGGGTGGCGGCGAGATGGGACTCGTAGGCGTCGAAGTCCAGGTCGTCGCCCAGGACGAGGAAGGCCAGCAGTTCGTTGCGGTCCGAGGGGTCACGGAGGGGGCAGACATGGGTCTGGCGGACGGCGGGATGGGTCAGGAGCTGCCGTTCGACCTCGCCGGGTTCGATGCGGAACCCGCGCACCTTGACCTGCCGGTCGGCCCGGCCGACGTAGGTGACCAGGCCTTCGGTGTCCTGCCGGACCAGGTCGCCGGTGCGGTACCAGCGGCGGAGGCGGTGGTGCTCGTCGTGCAGTTCGACGAAGCTCCGCTCGGTCTGTGCGGGCAGATTGAGGTAGCCGCGGGCCAGCGCCTCTCCGGAAAGGAGAAGTTCGGCGACCGCGCCCGGCTCGGCTCGCGACCCGTTCTCGGCGCGCAGGAGCATGCCGGTGCCGGGCAGGACGGTGCCGATGGGGATCGTGTCGCCGCGGAAGTCCCGCGGTATGGGGTGGCACAGGGCGAAGGTGGTTGCCTCGGTCGGTCCGTAGGCGTTGTGCAGGATGGTGGACGAGGCGGGGTTGGCGTCGTACCAGCGGCGTATCAGGGGAGCGTTGAGCCGGTCGCCGCCGATGAGGACCTGGGCCGCGTCGGAGAAGCACCCGGGGACCTTGTCGATGACCGCGTTGAACAGGGCGACGGTGATGAACAGGGTGTCGACGCGGTTGGTGCGTAGCTTCCGGGCGAGCCGGTCCGGGCTGTGGACGTCGGTGTCGTCGAGGACGACGCAGGTGCCGCCGGTGAGCAGGGGGGTCCAGACCTCGAAGCTGATCGCGTCGAATGCGGGGTTGGACAGGCAGGCGTAGCGGGCGCCGGGCCACAGCCGGATGTAGCCGGGGTGGGCCAGCCGCAGGACACCCGCGTCGGTGACCTCGACTCCCTTGGGGCGCCCGGTGCTGCCGGAGGTGTAGAAGACGAAGCCGGTGCCGGTGTCGTTGCTCGGGGTGGCGGCTGTGGAGGGGCCGTCGGCCGGGGCGGGCGCGTCGGCCGGCTGCGGGGGATCGAGCAGCGGGCCGGGGCGCAGGCCGGCGGGTGTGCCGTCGTCGTCGCGGATCACCGTGACGGCGTCACAGTCGGTGAGGATGTGGTGCTGTCGGTCGGGCGGGCTGAGCCGGTCCAGGGGAACGACGGCGGCTCCGGCACGGCGGATGCCCAGCATGACGCAGATCAGCTGCCAGGAGCGGGGCAGCGCGACGGCGACGGTGTGTCCGGGCCGCACTCCGCGGGCGCGCAGCCGTTCGGCCACCCGGGCACTGAGCATGTCCAGCTCGGCGTAGTCGAGGGTGCGGGTGCCGTCCTCGACGGCCGTGGCGCGCGGGGTGCGGCGGGCCTGGGCGAGGACGGCGTCGGCGAGCGCACTCGGTGCGGCGGAGGGGGTGGGCGGTGTCATTCTCCCTCCCGCACGGAGTCAGCCGGAGCGGGGGTCACGCCGGACTCCGCCGAGAGACGAGCCAGTTCGGCGGTGATCAGCGCGCCGACGCGGGCTGCCGAATCGCCTTCCAGGATCTCCCAGTGATCGCACTTCATCGTCTCGACGTGGAACGCGCCCTGGGCGCGACGCCGCCAGAAGTCGCGGATCTCGGCGTGGAGGGGGGTGTCGGTGCCGTCGGGCACGGCCTGGGCGAGTACCAGCCGGACCGGGGAGGGCGCCGGGACGTGGTCGCGTGCGGTGAGCCGGTTGTGGTTGTAGATCCGGAAGTAGCGGTCGACCTGGGCGTCGTCTATCCCGGGGTACATCCCGTTGAACCTCACGAGTTTGTCGCGGAACTCGGCCGCGTCGACCTCGGTGATCCCTTCGCGGGCGGAGGGGTCGTCGCTGGCTTGTGTGTCGAGGAGGACGACGCTCACGTCCTGGCGTCCGGACCGGCCGAGCAGCCGTCCCATCTCGTGGGCGACGACACCTCCGTAGGAGAGGCCGGTCAGGACGACGGGGCCGTCGCCGAGGGGCTCGAGCATGCGCAGATAGGTTTCCGCCATGGCCTCGACGGTGGGCAGGACGTCCTCGCCGGGGTTCACTCCCGGTGACTGGATGCCGTGGAGTGCGACGTGTTCGGGCAGGAAGGAGGCCAGGGGCAGGTAGCAGAAGGCGGTGCCGCCGGCGGGGTGGACGCACACCACCCGCGGGCCGGTGCCCGTGCGGAATTCGATGACGCTGCCGGAGGTGTGATGGCGGCCGTCCTCGCGCAGGAGGGTGCCGAGCGCCTCGATCGTGGGCCGCACCATGACCTCGGCGACGGGCAGGTGCCGGCCGAAGGCCTCGGTGACCTCGTGGGCCATCTTGATGGCTGACAGGGAGGTACCGCCGACGTCGAAGAAGTTGTCGCTGACACCGATGTCGGGGTGGAGCAGTATGCGGTGCCAAATCCGGTACAGGGTGTGTTCGACGTGGTCACGTGGGCTGGCGGTGTTGACCCGGGCGGTGGTGTGCTCGTGCACGAGCCGCAGCACTTCGGCCCGGTCCGCCTTGCCGCTGCGGTTGAGCGGGAGGGACTCGAGACCGAGGACGGTGGCTGGGATCATGTACTCGGGCAGCCGGCGGGCGAGCGCGGCGCGCAGGTCGTCGCCGGAATCCGAGGTGCCGGTTTTGCCGACGGCGGCGACCAGACGGGGTTGCCCGGCGGGGTCGAGGTCCGTGAGGACGACGGCTTCTCGGACGCCGGGCAGGGCCATGAGCGCGGCCTCGATCTCGGCGGGTTCGACCCGGAAGCCGCGCAGCTTGACCTGGTCGTCGGCGCGACCCGCGTAGTGGGCCTGGCCGTCTTGGTCCCAGCGGCCGAGATCCCCGGTGCGGTAGACGCGCTCGCCGGGCACGAAGGGGTCCGGCAGGAAGCGTTCCTCGGTGAGATCGGATCGGCCGAGGTAGCCGCGGGCCAGGGAGGCGCCGCCCAGGTAGATCTCGCCGATGACACCGGGCGGTACGGGGCGCATGCGGCCGTCGAGGATGTACAGGCGGGTGCCGGGCAGCGGCCGGCCGATGGGGCAGGGCCGCTCCAGCGGGCGGGGGGTGTAGTAGGCGGTGCTGTACAGGGTCGCTTCGGTGGGACCGTACCCGAAACAGATCCGCAGACCGGGCAGGTGCTGTGTCATGCGGTGCAGGGCGGCCTCGGTGAGGGACTCGACACCGGTCAGCAGGGTGCGCAGAGGCAGGTCGCGCAGCCGGGCGGCGGGGTCCTCGTCGATCCACTTGACGTAGGCGGGTGGGAGGAAGGCCTGACTGACCTGGCGCTCGCGCATCCAGGTGAGCAGGGCGGCCGGGTCGCCGCGCAGTTCCTCGGGAACGATGTGTACGGCGCCGCCGGTGGTCAGGGGCAGCAGCAGTTCGTGGATGGAGGCGTCGAATCCGATGCTGGACCAGGCGGAGCCGATGTCACCCGGGGCAGTGCCCATCCGCTCGTGCCAGGCAGCGAAGAGGTTGAGGACACTGCGGTGCTGGACCGCGACGCCTTTGGGCCGTCCGGTGGACCCGGAGGTGAAGATCACGTAGGCGGTTCGGTCGGCGACGCGGCCGGTGTCGGGCGGCGGATGCTGCCCCGTGGACGACTCGGTCTCGACGGCGTGGAGGTCGAGCCAGTCGGCGGGCCGGTCGTGTGGGCCGTGGTCACTCAGGATCACGGAGCAGGCGGCGTCCTGGGCCATGCCAGTGAGGCGGTCCGGTGGCTGCTGCGGGTCGAACGGGACGTAGACGGCGCCTGCTTTGAGGATGCCCAGAATGCCGGTGACCAGTCGGCAGGTGCGGTGTGCGTGCAGCCCCACCGCGTCGCCGGGACGCACACCGCGGGCGGTCAGGGCGTGCGCGAGCCGGTTGGCGCGGTCCTCGAGGGTGGCGTAGTCAAGAGCGCCGTCCCGGTCGGCGACCGCGGTGCGGGTGGGATGCAGGCGGGCCTGGAGCTCGAAGAGGGAGGCGAGATCGTCAGCCGCGCGCAGGGAGGCGGCCGTCGCGTCGGACGGTACGGCGGCCGTGGCGTCGCCCGAACGGAAGAGCTGGGCTCGTTCGTCGGGCGTCATGATGTCCAGGTCGCGTATGTCCCGGTCCGGGTGCCGGGCGAGGTCGGTCAGCAGATGCTTCAGGTGGTCCGCCCAGCGCCGGGCGGTTGTCTGGCCAATGAGGGCGGTCGCGTAGTCGAATTGCGCGGTGAGCATTCCCTGCGACTCGGTGGCGGACAGGGTGAGGTCGAACTTGGCCGGGGCCGTGGTGATCGGGAGAGGACGGGCCTCGACCCCGGGTATGTGCAGCAGGTCGACGCGGTCCGGCGCCCAGGCCAGCATGGTCTGGAACAAAGGGGTGTGGGATGCGCTGCGTGGGGGGTTGACCAGTTCGACGATGCGTTCGAGGGGCACGTCCTGGTGGGCCAGCGCTTCGCGGACGGCGGTGCGGGTGCGGGCGAGAGCTTGTGTCCCGGTGGGAGCTCCGGAAAGATCGATACGGATCGGCAGCGAGTTGACGAAGAAGCCGATGGCATCGGCGGATCCGGGCCCGCGCCGGCCGGCGACGGGCGTTCCGACAACGATGTCTGTCTGGCCGGACAGTCGTGACAGCAGCATGGCCCAGCCGGTCAGGGCCGCTACGAACAGGGTGGCGCGGTGCTCGCGGGCGAGGCGCCGCAGAGCTGCGGTCGTATCGGCGTCCAGGCGGAACTCGACGCGGCCCCCGTCGTAGTCCTGTTCGGCCGGCCGCAGGCCGTCGTAGGGCAATTCGAGTACGGGCGGCGCGTCACGCAGCGCCTTCTTCCAGTACTCCTCCTGGTCCGTGAGCGACCCGTCGAGCAAGGCTCGCTGTTGGGCCTCGACGTGATCGGTGTACTGCGTCGCCAGTACGGGCAAGGGAACGGGCGTGCCGTCGAGCAGCGCCCGGTAGACGAGACCGACTTCACGCATCATCACGTTCATCGAGGCGCCGTCGTAGATGCAGTGATGGAACGTCAGGAGGAGGACGTGGTGCTCGGCGCCCAGGTGGAGTAGCCGGCCGCGGCCGAGGGGTCCGGACGCGAGATCGAACGGATCGGTGCACTCGTCCCGCTGGCGTGCGGCCAGGCGGGCGGCGGGATCGTCGGCGTCGGTGAGGTCTTCGTAGGTGAGGGCGAAGCCCGTTTCCGGCGGATCGATGTGCTGTTGCACGCCGCCCGCCTCGGCCACCAGCCTGGTGCGCAGGGTTTCGTGGCGGTCAGTCAGCGCGTCGAAGGACCGCGTCAGTGTGCCACGGTCGAGAGGGCCGGTCAGGGCGTAGGCGATGCTCTCGTTGTATGCGGCCTTGGCGCCCGGCAATTGCGACAGGAACCACAGGCGTTGCTGAGCAAAAGAGGCGGGACGGACCGTGGGAAGCGTGTGCTGCACGGGCAAGGGTCTTGCCTTCCTGTCGAAACGGCGCCGCAGAGTATTCCAGCGCTCTGAAAGTGCTGGCGTGACGGAGAGCGATATCGAGAAAGGAATTCTGAGGCAGGACGGAAGTCGCCTCGGGTAGAGGAAATGTAATTACCAGAAACGTGCCAGTCGACCGGATGACCAAGCCAGTGTGCTGGCTGGCCGGAAGTCTCATGGATATCCGTGAGACAACGGTGATCATCAATCAGGTGCCGAAGTGATGTCAACACTTGACTTCCGGGGCCTGATGGGTGCAGGTGCAGCACCCCGCCGAGGGTGGGGGGAGTGGAGAATGGCCCAAAAGACCTCAGATACCGGATATGTCGATAGGCCGAAACGGATGGTGATGTGGGCCTAGTGCAGCTGATCGGGTTCGAGGCGGGCGCCTCCGTGGTGAGACCGGGCTGTGGCGGCCATCTGGTCGAAGGTGTCCTTGGGTCGCTCCCCCTCCGGACCGAACCCGCAGCTCCCTGCGGAGGAAAAGTGGGAGGTGTGGGCACCCGGCGGCCCGGACGGGAAGGTCGCCCTTCCGGTCGCGGGCCCGACGGTGGGGACCCGGGCACCCGTTTCGCGATGCTCTCCCGCCCGGAGACGCCGACCGACACCTCGTCCCGCGCGAGATGGCACTCGACCGGTTCATCCGGCAGGCGTTGGAGAGGGCCGGGTGGTCGACCTGGCCCGTCCTCGGGCACGTGCCCGGCCAGGAAGGGACCAGGGCGGAGGAGCCGGCGGCCGAGGTGCTGACGTCCCGTTAGGCGTCTCGGCGGGAGCGGAGTAGCTGATGTCGCCGCACAGACCCCGGCCGCTGGAGCCCGCACCGGTGACATGCCACTGAACCGAAACGCTGTGCGGTCGTAGTTCTGTCTCGAGAGCCACGGTCGGACAGCACCGCGCAGCGGACGGCCTTCGGCTCCGACGGACGACGATACGAATGGAGACCACATTGACGCCCCCCGGTTGGCAGCCCGGTGACCGACAGCCGCGCCGTACGGAGGACGAGCACGCGCCGGAACCGGTTGGCGAAGACTGGCTGGTACGCCGTGAGGTGGGGTCGCCCACGGTGGCGGACGACCTCGACGACGAACTGGGACCGCCCGCCGGCCGCCGCCCGCGCGGGGGCGTGATCCGTCGTCTGCGTGCGTTCGGGCGCCAAGCTCCTGCACCCGCGGGGCACCAGGACGAGGAGCGCGAGGACGAGCTCCAGATGTTCCAGCCCTTCGGCTCGCGTGACTCCCTGCGGCCTACACCCGAGCGGGACGAGGAACGGTTCGGTCAGGACGGGAACGAGCACGGGCGTGGCGGGCTGAAGCAGTGGGTGGGCCGACACCGTACACCGGTACTGGCTGCCACCGCCCTCACGGTTGCTCTCAGCGTCGCCGTCCCCGTACTGCTGGCCCGAGAGGGAGGTGACTCCGACCGTGTGACGGCCGAGTCATCGGGCGGGAACGACTCGACCTCCGACCTGCTCGGCGACATGCCGTCGGCGCTGCCGGATGTGAGCGGACGACCATCCGCGTCCGGCGACGGTCCGAGCGAGGACGGCAGGACCGGAACGAAGAACGACGCCGCTGCTGGGGGCGACGGCCCCGCCGGCAAGGAGCGCCCAGCCGGCGACGGTGCGGACTCCCACCCCACCGCAGGCGACGATGCGTCCGGCTCCGGTGACGAAGCAGAATCAGAAGCGGACAGTCGGCCGCCGGCCGACGACCCCGACCCGTACATGATTCCCGTAGGCAGGGGGCAGTGGGAGGGAGCGAGCCATGTGCTGGCGGCTGAGGGGACCAGCAGGTGCCTGGTCCGACAGGACGCCCGGGCCGTCGGTCAGGGTGCGTGCGGACCGGACCGCTGGAGCCGCCACGGTATGGGCGCCGACACGTACTTGCTCAAGCACATCGGTGCCAACCGCTGTCTGGACACCGACGGGAGCAAGCTGTACCTCTCCGACTGCACCACCGCGGACAGCGGTCAGGTGTGGCGTCTGACGGCGGCGGACGGCTGCGGCGTCACCATCCTCAGCGTGCCGTTCGGAACACGCGTGAGCGCAGCGGGCGACACGGGCGTGGCGGCGTCATCGTCGGGCACCATGTGGCGGGCGCCCTCGCTGTTCGACGGCTGCTGACGGGCCGGACGAGGCCATCGTCCATGGGCCGCCGTGTTCTTCCCTGGGGCTGGCATCCGTCGTTCACGTCCCTCATTCCGGGTCGAACCGGCCCGGTCCCCAGGACGTAGTCAGTGATGAGTCCGTCGGTGCGGCATATGGCGCGCGCATCGGTGTTTGAAGCGAAGCGGAGACTGCCCATGCCCGTCGTCCTGGTTCACGGCGTCCCCGAGACCCCCGAGGTCTGGGACGAGCTGCGTCCGTTGCTCGGCCGCGACAGCGTCGCGCTGTCCCTGCCCGGATTCGGCACCCCGCTGCCGGAGGGAGTCGCCCCGACGAAGGAGTTCTACGCCGACTGGCTGATCGGTGCACTTAAGGAACTGGAAGGCCCGATCGATCTCGTCGGCCACGACTGGGGCGCGCTGCTGACCGCGCGGGTCGCCACGACGAGGTCGGTGCAGCTGCGCAGCTGGGTGATGGACGTGGCGTGCATCTACCACCCGTCCTATGTCTGGCACGACATGGCCCAGACTTGGCAGACGCCCGAGGCGGGTGAGGCATTCATGGCGCACGCGCTGACCACCCCGCCGGAGCGTCCCGACAGCACCGCGTCGGCGATGCGCGGCTGGAGGGTGCCCGAGGAGCACGCGCTGGCCATGAGTGGGCGGATCGACCGGAGGATGTGCGATGCGATTCTGTCGCTCTACCGCTCCGCAGCCCCGAACGTCTATGCCGACTGGGGGACGACGACCGGAACTCCGGAGAGCCCTGGTCTGGTACTGATCCCGAAGAAGGACCACGTCGAGGACCCGGAGATGTCGCAGCAGACGGCCGATATCCTCGGCGCTCGTTACGTCGAACTCCCCTATCTCGGGCACTGGTGGATGCTGGAGGACCCCGATCACAGCGCCTGGGAGCTGACCACGTTCTGGGACTCCCTGGACTGAGCGGCGGGGCGGTGGTGTGAACTACCCTCGCTCCGCCGCCGGGAGCGCGGTGATCAGCTGTACGAGACCGGGCTTGATGATCACTTCCTCGGCGGCGGCCGGCTGGCAGGTGAATGGACCGAGCCCGCGGACCACGTCGGCTTCGAGCGTGGTAGGGGTGCGCAGCGCCCAGGTGGGGTGTCGTGGAGGACTCGGCTGGGATTGCGGTGGCCTGCGGGTCGTCAGGGCGGCGGCGCGTCACCGCGACTTGCCGCGTACGTGCTCTGGGGCCCACCTCCCCAGCGGGGAAGAGAGGCGGGCCGGCCCTCTCGTAGCGGGCCTGCACGTCCTCGGCGATGTCGGTGTGGTCTGGCAAGTCGAGGGCGACGTCTTCGGGGTCATCATGAAGTTGTGGCAGGATTCGGCGCTTGGCTGCCTGTCGGCTCTTGAGTTGCAGAGCGTTACTGATCCCGCACGGGCGAGTAAGTCGCAATCGAGCACGTCAGGTGAACGGCTGCTTTGCGACCGCAGGAGGTAGCGGGCTCCTCCTGCGGTCGTACCTCGGCGCGGTGCCATCAGACGGCGGACCCATGTGCTGCGCAGTCACGCGGTTGTGACGCGCTGCGTAACCCCTCTAGGAACCACGACTCGCCACGACTGCCTGACCAGTCCGACTTCAGTGGCAGACGATCCCTCTTCGATGGCAGAGGACAGCGGACGGTTGCGCGGATCTGCGGTGTGGTCCTTTCGGGCCGTACCGAACGCTGAGTGACTACCTGGAGGCGGGGGCGTTGGGCCGGTTTTCGGTTGGTGCATCGGGTTTGGCGGAAGACGACCCGATGGTGTGATGGCGAGCGATGTGTACAACCACACCGCCCTTGCTGAAGTCGTACTGCTCACAACCATCAGCGGCCCCGGGGATCCTGTCACTCCAGCGCTCTTTCCCGGGTGTCGCGCATCGGGGAGCAGATCCGTATGACCTACCGCTTCAACACCCCGCCCGGCTGGCCGACTCCCGCTCCAGGTTGGACGCCTCCACCGGGCTGGCAGCCGGACCCGTCCTGGCCCGCGCCTCCTCCGGGGTGGCAGCTGTGGCTGCCGGAGCAGTCGACGGTCCCGTCGGTGGCTCCGTCCACTGTCGGCGGCGCAGCGGGGACTAGCCCCAATGCCGGTGACTTAGTTGGCCTGCTCTCGTTGGTTGTGGTGTGGCGAGGGTGGGGCAGGTCAAGTCGCCTGCGGGTGAGCGGTTGTCGGACCGGATTGCGATTGGGGTGCTGACGCGGGCGTTTCCGCCGCAACTGATCGATGAGGTGGTCGCGGAGACCGGGCGGGGCGA
>NZ_JAGMUE010000748.1:0-569 GCF_019049165.1 Streptomyces sp. AC627_RSS907 | reverse complement strand
CGTCCTCGGGGTGCGCGCCCGCGTCGGCGTCGGCCGTGTCCGCCGTCAGCTCCCACAGGGCACGCTCCACGTCCCAGGCGGTGGTGGCCTCGCCGGCGTCCGCGGCGTCGGCGAGCACGCGTACGGCCGCGGCCGTGCGCACCAGGCGCCGGTTGGGGATGCCGGTCACCAGGACGGGGCCGCCGGCCCGCGCGAGATGGCCGCGGAGGGCCTCGGTGGCCGTGGCGCCCGCGGGCGCCGGCGCGTTCGGGTCCGCGTAGGCGACGACGCGCGGGGCGGGCGTGGCCGCCGGCTCGCCCGGGCGCGGCGCGTCGTCCGGGCCGGCCGTCGCCGGGGGCGCGAACAGCGTCACGTCGTAGCGGAAGAGCGAGAGTTCGTTGTCGGCCCGGCCGCGCTTGAGCTCGACGCGCACCCGCACGTCACCCGGCGCCTCCGCGGCGAACTGTCGGAAGAACGCCGGGGACAGGCACAGCTCCCGCTCCTCGCGCGCCTGCCGGTCGACGGCGGCCCGGATCTCGGCCACCGTGTGCACGGGGGCGGCGCGGTGCAGTTGTACGGCGGTGTGGAAC
>NZ_JAGMUE010000747.1:0-751 GCF_019049165.1 Streptomyces sp. AC627_RSS907 | reverse complement strand
GTGTTCAGCCTCGCCGAGCTGTGCGTGCTGTCGGCGCATCGCCGCCGGGGGATCGCCACCCGCCTCGTCGACCAGCTCCTGACCCGCGCGACGGGCCCGCTGGCGACAGCGACGGTGGACGCGACCAACCCGCCCGCGCGGCACGCGTTCGCCTCCTGGGGCTGGTCGCGCACGGGCCCCCTGCTGCCGGCCGCCCCGCTCCCGGACGCGGCGCGGGAGCCGGACCGCGAGGCGTGGAGCCGCCGGCTGGGCCGCTGACCGTACGCCACGCGCCGGGGCGGGCCCGCTACCCGGCCCGCCCCGGCTCCGGCAGCTTCAGCACCTCCGTCAGGGCGGAGATGCTGTGGTCGCCGTGGCCGGCCTCGACCGCCCGCCTGAGCAGGTCGTGGAAGGGCTCGTGCCAGGTGACGTCGAGGTTGGCCTCCGCGCCGAGTTCCGCGTCGTGCGCCGCCCCGGCCAGGAACAGGTTCACCGAGGACGCGGGATCGCCGTACTCGCCCCGGTCGATCTCGTCGGCGAAGACCGGGAGGATCGAGTTGATCATCTCGAACCACTTGGTGCTGAACCGCACCATCGAGGCGACCGGCAGGCCACGGGCCTGGAGCGCCGCCGCGCCCTGGAAGAAACCGACGAGCGCGGGCAGCAGCGTGCCGCCCACCGCCATCTCGTACAGCGCCGCCAGGTCCGGGTCGGCGCCGAGGTAGACGGTGTCGCCGCCCAGCACCCGCAGCGTCGGCGCGAACTCCTCGAA
>NZ_JAGMUE010000746.1:0-657 GCF_019049165.1 Streptomyces sp. AC627_RSS907 | reverse complement strand
GTTCACGGGAAAGCGCACCTCCGCGAACCGCACCGAGAGGGGCTTTGGTTCGGATTTCACCGCTGTGGTCGAGTGCGAGAAGGGCTCGTTCTTCATCAAGGCCATGCGCAACCGCCAGGGCGGCCGGCGCAGCTCGATCCTGCGAGAGCGGGCCATTGCGTCCACCGTTCGCCCGATCGCGCCGGCACTCGTGTGGGAAGCGGAAAACGATGACTGGATCGTCCTCGGATACGAAGTCGTCTCCGGGCGCCGAGCGGACTTCACCACCGGCTCTCCAGACCTGTCGGTCGTAGCTGAGCTGATCAATCACCTTCGCACGCTGCCCGCGCCCGACGTGGCGCGAACGTGGGCGGAGAACCGGTGGGATCGCTTCACCGAACCCGAGGCGGCACGACTTTTCCGCGGCGGGACGCTCCTGCACGCGGATATCCACCCCAGCAACGTCATGGTCGGTGACGGGCGTTCGTGGCTCGTGGACTGGTCCTGGCCCACACTGGGGGTCGCGTTCATCGACCCGGCCTGCATGGTCGTGCAACTCATCTCCACCGGTCACACGCCGGCGCAGGCCGAGACGTGGGCCGGTCAATGCGAAGGGTGGGCGAAGGCCGATCCCGCGGCCCTGGACGCCTTCGCTCGCGCCACATACCGGATGTGGGT
>NZ_JAGMUE010000745.1:0-1270 GCF_019049165.1 Streptomyces sp. AC627_RSS907 | reverse complement strand
GCGGCGGGGCGGGCGGACCGTCCGCTGCCCGGTGGCGCGGCGGCGGGGCCGCCCGTCCTGGTGGAGCCGGAGAAGACCGTCGTGGCCGGCGTCGTCCGGGAGGTGGCCGTGCCGGCGTTCGTGCCCGAGGTCACGCGGGGCTCGCTCGGCGACATCCCGTTCGACAACGCGGCCGAGGCGCCCACCGAGGCCGTGCTCAGCCGCAAGCGGCCGGACGGCACGTGGCGGGACGTGACCGCGGCCGAGTTCGCGTCCGCCGTGCTCGCCACCGCCAAGGGGCTGATCGCGCACGGCCTGCGCCCCGGCGACCGGCTCGCCATCATGGCCCGCACCAGCTACGAGTGGACGCTCCTCGACTTCGCCGCCTGGGCCGCCGGGCTGGTCACCGTCCCGATCTACCCGACCTCCTCCGCGCTCCAGGCCCACTGGATACTGCGCGACTCGGGCGCCGCCGCGTGCGCCGTCGAGGGCGTCGAGCAGGCCCGCCTGATCAGCGGGGAACGCACCCGCCTGCCCGGCCTGGCCCACCTGTGGCAACTCGACGCCGGCGCCATCGGCCAGATCGGCGCCAGCGGGCGCGACATCGCCGACGAGGAGGTGGCCGCGCGGCGCCGGCAGCGCCAACCCGCCGACATCGCCACCCTCATCTACACCTCGGGCACCACCGGTCGCCCCAAGGGCTGCGTGCTCACCCACGCCAACTTCTTCGCCGAGGTGGACAACGGCATCGAACTGCTGCATCCGGTCTTCCGCGCGACCAGCACGGAACCCGCCTCGACCCTCCTCTTCCTCCCGCTGGCCCACGTCTTCGGGCGGATGATCGCCGTCGGCTGCCTGCGCGCCCGGGTACGCCTCGGCCACGCGCCCAGCATCCAGACCGACGACCTGCTCGCCGACCTCGCGGGTTTTCGGCCGACGTTCCTGCTGGCCATCCCGTACGTCCTGGAGAAGGTCCACAACACCGGGCGGGCCACGGCCGAGCGCATGGGCCGCGCCGCCTCCTTCGACCGCGCCACGCGCGTCGCCCAGCGCTACGGACGGGCCGTGCTGGCCGCCGAGCGCGGCACGGGCCCCGGCCCCGGGCCGGGCCTGAAGGTGGCCCGGACGCTGTACGACGCGCTGGTCTACCGCCGCATCCGGGCCGCGCTCGGGGGCGGGGTGCGGTACGTCATCTGCGGCGGCTCGCCGCTCGGGCACCGGCTGGCCGCGTTCTACGCCGGCGCCGGCGTGGACGTCTTCGAGGGGTACGGCCTGACCGAGACCACCGACG
>NZ_JAGMUE010000744.1:0-556 GCF_019049165.1 Streptomyces sp. AC627_RSS907 | reverse complement strand
TCAGCGCCTGCGCCTCGATCGGGTCACCCAGCGTCGTACCCGTACCGTGCGCCTCCACCACGTCGACGTCGTTCGGGGTGAGTCCCGCGCTGTCGAGCGCCTGCCGGATCACCCTGCGCTGCGACGGGCCGTTGGGGGCCGTCAGGCCGTTGCTGGCGCCGTCCTGGTTCACCGCGGAGCCGCGCACCACCGCCAGCACGGGGTGGCCGAGGCGGCGGGCGTCGGACAGCCGTTCCACGAGCAGCACGCCGACGCCCTCGGACCAGTTGGTGCCGTCCGCCGCGGCCGCGAAGGGCTTGCAGCGGCCGTCGGAGGCGAGCCCCCGCTGACGGCTGAACTCGGTGAACGTCCCGGGGCCGGCCATCACGGTGATGCCGCCGGCCAGGGCGAAGTCGCACTCGCCCTGGCGCAGCGCCTGCGCGGCCAGGTGCAGCGTCACCAGGGACGACGAACACGCCGTGTCCACCGTCACCGCCGGCCCTTCGAGGCCGAGGACGTAGGAGACCCGGCCGGAGGTGACGGCGGGCGTCTGCCCCGTCATCAGGTGGCCCTCGAC
>NZ_JAGMUE010000743.1:0-618 GCF_019049165.1 Streptomyces sp. AC627_RSS907 | reverse complement strand
AGCATCGGCAGGTTCTTCGGGCCGCCGAAGACCGGATCGCCACCCTCCCCGTTCAGCACCACGCGCAGCCCGTCGCCCGCCACCGCCTCGGCGAGCATCAGGTTGGGCACCGTCAACGGGTCGCCCACCGGGCTGTCGAGCAGCGCCGCCGCGTCCGCGAGCCGCGCGGCCACCGCGTCGCCGGAGACCGTGAGCACCCGGTGCCGGGTGTGGCAGTGCGCGGCGACCAGCCCCGAGTAGCCCAGCTCGTGCGGGAGTTCATCGCCGAAGCTGATCGAGTACGTGTGTACCGGTTGGTCGTGCGCCTTCGCGGCCAGCGCCGTCACCAGCGAGCTGTCGATCCCGCCGGACAGCAGCACGCCGACGGCCTCGCCCGCCGGCAGCCGTCGCGCCGTCGCCTCCTCCAACGCCGCCCGCAGGGCCAGCACGTACTCCGAGGGGTCCGCCGGCTCCAGGTCGGCCACGCGCTCACGCGGCTCCCAGTACACCCGCTCGGTGACGGCACCCGACGCCGACAGCCGCACCACGCGCCCCGGCAGCACCTCGTGCACGTCGCGCAGCAGCGTCTCGTCGCCGGGCAGATAGGCGAAGGTCAGGAACGAGCGGACGGCCGCCAGG
>NZ_JAGMUE010000742.1:0-1076 GCF_019049165.1 Streptomyces sp. AC627_RSS907 | reverse complement strand
ATCCCCGCGCGTGCGGGGACCAGTCGGGGTCGGCGTCCCAGATCTTGCGCAGGTGGGGGCCACCCCCGCGCGCGCGGGGACCAGAGGAGGTTGCGTGCCCCCGGGGGACGCTGGGCGGGGCCACCCCCGCGCGCGCGGGGACCAGGGTGTCGACGCGGCGCGGACCTTCATCTGAAAGGGGCCACCCCCGCGCGCGCGGGGACCAGAGCAATTGACCTGCGGCTTTATCGCGCGACACCCCGCTTTTTTGTAACTTCCGCGAACTCCGACCTATCGCTCAAGTTCGGCAGATCGCCCATACAGCCCCCTGCCGGTCAGGCCTTCCAGGCTATCGCCCTGCTCGCGGTCCAGCGCTCGGCTCGACGCCCTCGGCGAGGGTGACCAGCCACAGCGCGGCCACCATCGCGCTCGTGACCCGCGCCTCTCAGAGCCGTCCGCGCTTCCGAAGAGCGGCTCAGGGACATGTATTCCTAGTCTCACAGGAAGAGATCTTCATGCGTCTCGGAAGCACCGGACATCGTGGGCTTACAGCGCAGGTCGAGAAAAGAGTCAGGGCGCTACTCGCCGACACGATCCGCCAGTTCGCCCCGGCTGAGCTGTGCGGGGTCTCGTGTCTGGCTGACGGTCCCGACGCGTGGTTCGCCGAGATGGTCATCGAGCATGGCGGTCGGTGTGAGGCGGTTGTGCCGGCCGAGGAGTACCGGGCTGGTCTGCCCGCCTCGCACCACGCGACGTACGACGCCCTGCTGGCGCAGGCGACCAGGGTCCATTCGACGGGCCTGCGTCGCTCCGACGCACAGGCCCACATGGCGGGTAGCGAGACCCTGGTGGGTCTGGTCGATCGACTCATCGCCGTGTGGGACGGGCTCCCGGCTCGCGGTTACGGAGGTACGGCGGACGTCGTGGCGTACGCCGAACGCACGGGAGTTCCGGTGACCGTCGTGTGGCCCGAGGGCGCGACGCGTGACTGAGGACCCGGGCCTCACCGAAGAAGAACGCCACCGGCATAGCCGAGTCGGCGTCACCAGCCGCCGCTCAACCCGCACCACACCCGGGGAACAGCCCGCCGTCACAGC
>NZ_JAGMUE010000741.1:0-781 GCF_019049165.1 Streptomyces sp. AC627_RSS907 | reverse complement strand
GCCGCGGGCACGCTGCCCGGCGCCGCCGGCCGGCCCGCGGGCCGCGCGGCGGGCGCCACCGGCCTCGCGAGCGGCGGCCAGCCCGGACCGCGCCGGGACGCGACGACCCCGCCCCGGCCGCACGCCGTCCCGGGGGCGCCGGCCGCGTCGGGGCCCGCCGGCGGTTCGCGCGCCTCGATCACCGACGTGGTGCCCAAGCGGACGCTGGTCATCGTCGTGATCGTCGTCCTGCTCGCCGTGCTGGGCACGGTGCTCGCCTTCGCCCTGGACGGCGGCGGTGACGGCGACAAGTCCGGTGCCCAGCCCACCGCTTCGAGCGGCCAGGACCCGACCACCGACGCCGACCCGACCGGCGACGGCGACGCGGACGCGCCGTCCACCGGCGCCCAGGACCCCACCGGGCAGGGCGAGGGGAAGGACGGACAGGACCAGGGGGACGGCAAGTCCGAGCAGCCGCGCGACGCGCTTCCGGCCGGCTACCAGCGGGTGAGCGACGACGCGTTCCACTTCGGCATGGCGCTGCCCAAGGGCTGGCAGAAGCGGCCCATCCCGGGCTACAGCGGCGGCACGGTCTACAGCGCCTCCGGCGGATTCCCGCGCGTACAGGTCGACTTCAACGCCAAGCCGCTGCCCGACGCCGCCAAGGCGTGGCGCGGCGCCGAGCCCGGGGCCTCCCGCACGATGAAGGGCTACCGGAGCCTGGGCATCCGCCCCGTGCAGTGGAAGGGCTACCCGACCGTCGCCGACTGGAGCTTCGAGCGCCAGCAGCGCGGCCAGGAGG
>NZ_JAGMUE010000740.1:0-915 GCF_019049165.1 Streptomyces sp. AC627_RSS907 | reverse complement strand
ATCGTGGACGGCTGGGCCGGCGACGCCGCCGTCAGCTTCACCGTGGGCACCCCGCGCCCCGCCGACCTGCGGTTGATCGAGGCCGGCGAGGCGGCCCTGGCGGCGGGCATCGCGGCGGCCGTGCCGGGCGCGCGCATGGGTGACATCGGGCACGCCATCGGCAGCGTCGGCCGGGCCGCCGGCTACGGCATCCCCGACGACTTCGGCGGCCACGGGATCGGCCGCCAGATGCACGAGGACCCGCCCGTGCCCAACACGGGCCGACCGGGCCGGGGCTACGTGCTGCGGCACGGCCTCGTCCTCGCGCTGGAGCCGATGTTCCTGGCCGGCGGCTCGGGCGCGTACGTGGCCGACCCGGACGGCTGGACCCTGCGCACCACCGACGGCAGCCGCGCCACCCACAGCGAGCACACGGTGGCCATCACGGACGACGGGCCGCGCGTCCTCACCCTGCCGTGAGGCGCACCCGGCGCGGGCGCCGGCTCACCGGTCGGCGGGCAGCGCGCGGCGCAGCGCGCGGTGCAGATCGCGCGCCACCTTCTCCGGCGCGTCCGGATCGTCACCGGTCAGCTGGCTGAGGTGGTCGGCGAACACCTGGGTGAACGCGCCGTACAACGGGGTGCGGGGGCGGAGCACCGCGCTGTGCAGGGCCTTGCGCACGACGGCGTACGACCGGGGCCGCCCGTCCTCGGTGCGCGGCATCGGGTCGGCGTCCTCGCCCGTGGGGGACGGCGTGGCCGAACGCGCCGGGTCGCGCGGACAGCGCGCCCCGCCCTCCTCGTAGGCGCTCGCCCGGGTCGCGGCGAAGCCCGCTTCGAGCAGGCACCGTTCGCTGTTCCGGCCGGTCAGGAAGCGCAGCAGGTCCTCGATGGCGTCGAGGTTCTGCGCCGGCGCGTGCCGCGTGACGGCGAGGTT
>NZ_JAGMUE010000739.1:0-715 GCF_019049165.1 Streptomyces sp. AC627_RSS907 | reverse complement strand
GAGCAGGCTGGAGACGGCCCACTTGAGCGCGCGGCCGGCGCGGCTCTGTAGTGGCGGTGGGGGCGGGGGCGGCGCGGGGGTGATCCGGACCGCGCCGTTCCCGCCGCGGACCGGCGGCTGGGCGTAGGCGCCCTGTTGGTAGGTGGTGCGCTGGTAGGCCGGGGTCGCGGTGAACGACGGCTCCGGCGGGCGGATCCGCGGCATCTCGGCGACGGCCGCGGCCAACTCCGCCGGGGTGGTGCAGGGCAACTCCTGCCGGGAGGCGGTGGCACCGTCGTTGACCAGCGCCCGCATAGCGAGTTCGGACAGGCCGCGGTGCACCCCCGCGCGCACCTGGTCGGGCGCGATGAGGCCGACGCCCTTGGGGAGCCCGGCCAGGCCGTGCGCGTCGCTCTCGTACGGCCAGCGCTGGGTGAGGGCGGCGTAGAGCAGGGCGCCGATCGCCTCGGTGTCCGTGCGCTGGGGCTGGGGGGTGGTGATGCCGCGCAGGGCGGCCATGACGGCCAGGCCGCGGATGCGGTACTGGCCCGACTCGGTGCGCAGCACGGAGCTGGGCGTCAGCCGCAGGTGGGACAGGCCCTCGCGGTGGGCCGACGCCATGGCCTGGGAGACCTGGCTGACCAGTTGGTAGGCGTCGTGCGGCTCCAGCGCGCCGGTGGCGAGCACCGTGGTCAGCTCGGTGGCGTCGGAGATCCACTCGTGGACGACGTAGACG